>NZ_JBVYOL010000010.1:0-286094 GCF_056120505.1 Paenibacillus sp. sgz302164
AAGATGGAACGCCGTATGCCGCGAAAGTGGCACGTACGGTGTGAGACAAGGGAAAAGGCAACCCTAACGGAATATGCCGAGGGTGAGCCTTACCTATTGTCATCATAAAGCGCCGAGGCGGCTTTACTGATTGAATTATGCTTGGCTATCTCCACTAAATAGCGAAATTGTTGAAGCGTCATGTGCCGCACCTTTCTTTGACCGATTATGCCGAATGTCTGCCATAACTTTATTCTATAGCCAGCAATGAAAAAGGGCAATTTTACGTTCTGTACGGAGGGTGCTAAGATTCGGTTAGAACAACAAATTTATTGTGAAGGAAGAAAAAAATGACAAGGTCGTTGCATTTGCTACATTTGGCCCCTTTAGAGCATGGCCGGCATATAAATATACGATCGAACATTCCGTATATGTTCATAAGGATCATAGAAATGAAGGGATAGGAACAAAAATAACGAAAGAGTTAATCAAAATTGCTAGCGAAAGAGAATATGCAACACTTATTGCCGGAATTGATGCCGCAAATGAAAGCAGTATAAAAACATGCATGAGAGAATGGGATTTGAGAAGGATAAGCAGGCAATTGAATCTACAGCGAAGGACAGCAAAAAGCTCCAAGAGCCGTTACGCCCCTGAAGCTGCTTGTTCATGTTTATGATGCTTTTTTCTTGTTTTTCACATTTTTATTAAGAAAATGAATAAGTGCCTGGTAAAAGTCGCGTTCGTTCTCCAGCTTATGAAATCCGTGGCCCTCGTTCTTCTTGAGCATGTATGGGACGTCTACGTTCAGCTTGCGCAGCGCCGCCACCATTTGATCCGATTCCGCCTTGTTCACCCGCGGGTCATTCGCGCCTTGCGCAATCATGAGCGGGGATTTGATCTGACCGGCGTGCTGCAAAGGGGATGCTTCTTCTAGCAGCTTTTTATCCTTGACCGGATCGCCAACCTGTTCGTAGAAGCGCGTGCGGTCCAATTCCCAGTACGCCGGCAGCGTGTTCAGGAAGCTGAACAGATTCGACGGTCCGACATAGTCAACCCCTGCGGCATATAGATCCGGGGTGAATGTCATGCCCGCCAAAGTCGCATAGCCGCCGTAAGACGCGCCGTAAATCGCGATGCGCTCAGGGTCGGCGGTCCCTTTTTGAATCAGCCAGTTCACGCCGTCCGTAATGTCGTTCTGCATCGCTTTGCCCCACTGCTTGTCCCCGGCATGCAGGAACGCCTTGCCATAGCCGGTGGAGCCGCGGAAATTCATCTGCAGCACGGCATAGCCTTGGCTGGCCAGCAGCTGCACCTCCATATTGTAGCCCCACGAGTCGCGCGCCCATGGCCCTCCATGCGGCATAACAACGACAGGCAGCTTGCGCGGAGCCGCGCCCTTAGGGAGCGTCAAGTATCCGTGAATCGTCAGGCCGTCCCGGCTGCGGTAAGAGATCGGCTGCATGTCCGACATTTTGCTTTCGTCCAGCTTGGGCTGGATGTCTGCGATTTTTTCTACTTTATCCGCGTTCCGGTCATAGAAGTAATAGCTGCCGTAAGACTTATCGCTTTCCGTGTACAGCAGCAGCACGTCCCGGTCAGGAGACCCGATCAGCCCGAAGCGCTTGCCATCGAGCTTGCTTTCGATTTTGTGATACAGCTCCTCAAAATCTTTGTCCAAAAAATGCACATGCTTCTCATCCGTCTCATAAATGACTGCCAGGATGGATTTCTTCTTGTAAGACACCACGATGTCGTCCAGGTCGACTTCATCGTTTTGGTACACGACTTCCGTCTCCTTTTTGGAGGCCGGATCGTATTTGACCAGTGCCTGCTTGTCCCGGCCTACGTCCGAAACGGCGTAGAACTGTTTGTCGTCAAAAGTGAACATCACCGGAAGAAACGTATCTTTGGAATCGAAATCTGCGATCTTCTCGAACTTCCCGTCTTCATCATCCCGGTACAGCAGGCCGGTCTTGCTGCCCTCCCTGGTCAAAGCCGCGCGGAGCCGGCCCCAATTGTCCGTCTGCCAATAAACAATGTTGCCCGGGTTCTCCATTTGCATCTCCGTTTCGCCGGTGCTCAAATTCACCCGGTACACATCGAAAAGCTTGGGATCCCGCTTGTTCATCGTCAGCAGAAGCTCATAATCGCTCTCGTTTTTTGCCGGCAGCACATCGAGAAGGTCCGCTTTGACATTCGTGTAAGGCGTCAAATCCCGATCCCCGGAACCGTTTGTCTGCACGACCCGAATGTGCGTGTTCTCCGTGCCGTCGCTGTCCAGCGAATATACAAGCGTGCTGTTCGTAATCCAGTTGATTTTCCGGATGTTCTCTTGCTTGGAGCTCGTGATGCGCGTGCTTTGCGAATCGCCGATCTTTTGAATGTAGATGTTCATGCGGTTTTCCCAAGGCTGGAGGAACGCCAGCATTTTGCCGTCCGGCGATACCCGGAACCCGGCTTTCTCCGGCAGCTTCAGAAAATCGTCCAGGGGAACCGGGGCCTGCGCAAGCTCATCTTTTTGCGTTATCGTGCGGTACAAAAACAACACGAGTTGAGCACGGGTCACCTGATCCTGCGGCATAAACTCCACTTGCTCGGTTATAAAATTTTGCTTCAGCTTGATGACGTCGTCGCGATGCGCTTTGCCGATCGCCGCTTCATCCTTCAGCCAGGCTTGGACCCCGTTATCCTTGAGCTGAAAAGCCCGCGTCAGCAAGCTCGCCATCTGCTCGCGTGTCAAAAGCGAATCCGGCAAATACATGCCGTCGCTGCCCTGCACGATGCCGCGCTCTTTCAGCGCATTCACCGCTTGCGCGTACGGACTCGTGTCCGGCACATCCGCGAACCCGTTCAGCGCCTTCGGCTTGTCCAGCTTCAACGCCTTGCTGAGCCATACGGCAGCATCCCCGCGCGTGACCGGGTCATCCGGATGAAAGGCACCGTCTTCATTGGCGCCGACGATTCCTTTTTGCTGCAGCTGGCCGATCTCTTTACTTGCATAATGACCCCCCGGCACATCCGGGTATGGCGCAGCATCTACGCTCGCTTGGGCGCCGACCGGAACCGCAATGGCTGCAACCCAGGCGGCAAGCACCGCGGATACTGCAAATTTTCTAATATAACTTTTCATTTCGCCCTCCCGTACGGTAGATACAACATCGAAGCACGATATTCATTATATATCAGGAGAACGCAGCCGGAATAGGTAGGAAATCGGTCTTATCTAAAAATTATTTTTCGGGCCCGGGGATTCAATTTTTGATCAAGATTTTGCCCAGTTTATGCCCTAACAAAACCAGCGGGATGAGCAGAAGTCCCGACGGGGCGTACAACAAAACCTCTTCCCATGTCACCACCTGCTCCGCAATTAGCCTGTAAAACAAATAAACCGTATACGGCAGCAAAACAATGATCCCGGTAACGACTCCCGGCGTGTACGATTTCAGCAGTATCGATTGCCCCAGGAGTCTGTCCGATGACCTCGTAGAAGGTATATATGCAAAATGATAGTAATTATACAGCGTGAGCGGCAAAATATACAGTCATTATTTACCCGATATGCACAAAAGTAACTCCGTCGCACAGACTCCAAGATGGGTGAACACATGGATCAGCAGCAGGGCGTTAAATCCCACGAACAAAACGTAGCTCTGCCGCATTACGGCCATATAAGTAACCGGTACAAAAACAATAAACTGGGTGAGAACCGCCACCGCAAATGGGGAGGATTTCACATGTGCAAAATCCCCTAAAAACCCGACCAGCGCTTTTGGAGCGATTGGGCTAATTCGGCCAAAAACAGCCACATCAAGGATTGGATCGGAATGAACGGGTCCGGAACCATGAGCGCTCTCCTTCGTTATCCAAATAAATACCAAACGCGGACCGCAGCGCTTACGGTCAATTGTCCCGGCTGGATGGGCGTTGCCGCCCCCGCCTCAAACGCCATGCTGGCAAAAGGAACGGGCTCCGCCGAGCGGGGAAGCTCCTGAACCTGGCTCGGAACCGCCGCAAGGGCAACGCCCAATGCGCTGGCGATGGTGAGCGCCTTCTGGCGGGCTTTTTCGACGGCGCGCGCCAACGCTTGATTCGCATAATACTCCGGGTGTGCGACCGTGAACCGGATGCTGTTAACGGTATTCGCTCCGTGCGCAACCGCCGTGTCGACAATCACTCCTGTCTGACCGACTCTCCCTGTCGTAATACTGACAAGGTGAGTCACTTTGTAGCCGCGAAAAATTTGTTTGCCCTCATGATAATCGTACTGGGCTTCGATCCGGAAGTCGGTCGTCTGAATGTGTTCCCGCGGGATGTCCAGAGCCAACAAGGAGTTGATCACATCAGCCATGACTTTCGCGTTTTCCGTCTGGACGGTTTGCAGGACAGGCCCTTCGTTTATGACCCCCAGCACGACTACGGCTCTGTCGGGAGCTGCGGTTACCGTCCCCTCGCCCGAAACCTCGATGGCTGGCGGACAATCGGAATAGCAAGCGGCGGCAGGCTTGCCGAATGGTTGAATATGCATAGCGGACCCCTTCCCGGTAATAGGTTTATAACCTAATGTATGGGGGAGTAATCCATATAATTCTTGAAACAAAGGTAGCTTTCCCGCTGCATAGACTTGAACATGAACGTTACGTCATGTTTCTATACTTTAGTTACCGGTAGAAAGCTAGTGCGGAAAAAAAGGGGATGATCGTGCTGCTAGGCGGAAGGTTGGGCAACTCGCACGCTAGAGCAGGCATGTGGCCGACCGCCGTCATGCAGCGCAACACCGCGCGCCGGGAGCCGTGCGCGGTGCGAAGCAGCGCATCTGCCCGGCAGCAGCTCGGCTGCGGCTCAGCAGCAGCTTGGCTGCGGCTCGGCTGCAGCTCGGCTGCGGCTCGGCTGCAGCTCGGCTGCGGCTCGGCTGCGGCCCAGCAGCAGCTCGACTGCGGCTCGGCTGCGGCTCGGCTGCAGCTCGGCTGCGGCTCGGCTGCGGCTTGGCTGCGGCTTGGCTGCGGTACGGCTACGGCTCGGCTGCGGCCCGGCTGCAGCTCGGCTGCGACCCAGTAGTGGCACGGTAGCGCGAAGAAAACCTGCAAAAGTGCAGGTTTTTGCTCGCTGATACGCTGCAAACGAAATATTCCTGCAAATGTGCAGGTTTTTCTATCAAACGCATGGGCTCAGGCTCATTTAGTCGAAAATTCCTGCACTTTCGCAGGTTTTTCGCCAAAACGAGCCACTTTCGCGGAAAAAGCCTGCACTTTCGCAGGTTTTTTCCCTAGCAAGCTGATTTCTGCCCAGTTGTGCAGTTCCACGAACTGCACCGAGAGAGGCGCGCGCCCAGAAAAAGCGGCTGTCCTCCAAATTAGCCACACTCGTTCCCCTAGCCCTCATAGAGTATCGCGACTTGTTCGAAAACCTGCAAAAGTGCAGGCTTTTTCTGTAATAATCGTTTATTTTGGCGAAAAACCTGCAAAAGTGCAGGAATTTTCGGCGAAAATGAATCTGAGCCCATGTTCGCGGCAAAAAGCCTGCACAATTGCAGGAATATGTCGTGGCCGGCGTATCTATCGGGCAAAAACTGTATTTTTGCAGGTTTTCTTAGCGCAACCGGAGCCAGGCAGATTGTGCCATGCGGCCGACCGACCGCCGTCATGCATGCGCAACGCCGCGCGCCAGGAGCTGCGCACAGTACGTGCCGGCTCTGGCGTGGTGGTTTCCGAGCAGCCTGGCAGTCGCAGGTTTTTCCAAAAACGAGCCGCTTCCACGGAACATGCTTACTCGTCGATTCTCGGCTTGGTGGGATCGCAATTCCAAATGGGAATCACACCCAGACTCGCCAACTTCATTAGGTAATAGCACTCCTCGCGCATCATATGATCCGGAATCAGCGGCGAAATCCGGTCGAGCACTTCGGCCGACAACCCCAGCTCTTCCAGCTCGTGCAAAAAGGCCGTAAACAGTTTCATCTCGATATTGATGTCCGTATGGAACTTCCGCAACGCCGGAAAATCCGTCACCTGGGCCCTCATATAGCCGGCCATTTCGATACTTTTCAAATAAAACTGCTGGAAATGAAATTCAAACCTCTGACTCTTCTCCATCAATCGGTTCTCGACCATATCCAGATCGCTTGTGATGATAGCTGCATGACCGGCTGCGTCGGACAGCCACAGCAAGTCGTGATGCAGCGCGCTGTATTGAGGAACCGGCCTACCCGCGGCCAGTTCGTTTAATATGCGCAAATACTCCTCCAGCTCATTAACCATATGATTGACGAATGTTGGCGTAAGTCCACTCGTTATTTTTCCGGTCAGCATTGTTTTCAGCAATTCCAATTTGAATGTCCGCAATTGATCGGTTAAAGGAAGAGCGTGCTGATTGAGAGTTATGAGATCCTCATCGGTTGAGGCCGATCGGGCAAACTCCAACAAGTGGTCAAAAGATCGGATGAACTGCCCGGCCTCCTGAATATATCCGGCTTCCTTGGGAGAGAGCGTGTTCCATATGAATCGGCTGTGGTCGCCCAAGATTTGCAGCCAGAACTGATGTTCGAAAAGTGCCGCCTGGTCCAAAATACTGACCTCCCTTACGTTCACGAATCTTATGTAAGGATATGAGGCAGCTGATGGATATATAACGATGAGCGGGTAACGTCACCGTCAAGCGCGGAACTGCGCCTGGTGCAGGCGGCTGTAGACGCCGCCGACGGCGAGCAGTTCGTCGTGCGCGCCTTGCTCGGCGATGCCCTGCTCCGTGACGACGATGATGCGGTCGGCGTTCTTGATCGTCGCCAGCCGGTGCGCGATGACGAGCGTCGTGCGGCCCGCCGACAGCTCGGCCAGCGAAGCCTGGATGGCGGCTTCGGTTTCCGTGTCGAGCGCCGAGGTCGCTTCGTCGAGGATCAGGATCGGCGGATTTTTGAGAAACATCCGCGCGATGGCGAGCCGCTGCTTCTGTCCTCCGGACAGCTTGACGCCGCGCTCGCCGATCAGGGTCTCCAGGCATTCCGGCTGGGACCGGATAAATTCATCCAGCCGCGCCCGCCGTGCGGCTTCCCAAATCTCGGTTTCGCTCGCGCCGAGCTTACCGTAAGAGATGTTCTCCCGGATCGATCCGGAGAACAGGAACACGTCCTGCTGCACGATGCCGATTTGGCGGCGCAGCGAGGCAAGCTTGATGTGACGGATGTCCACACCGTCAATCGTGACACTGCCGCCGGTCACATCGTAAAACCGCGGCAGCAGGCTGCACAGCGTCGTTTTGCCGGCGCCGGACGGCCCGACGAACGCGATCGTCTCCCCGGCGCGAATGGACAAGTCGATGCCTTTCAGTACGTCCGCATCGCCTTCATACCCGAACGACACCCGGTCGAAGCGAATCTCACCGCGGAATGGCACCGCCTCGATCGCCCCGGGCATATCGGCAATATCCGGCTCCGTGTCGATGATTTCAACGTATCTTTTGAAGCCGGCAATTCCTTTCGGATAACTTTCAATAACGTTGTTGATCTTCTGGATCGGACCGAGGAATACGTTGGTCAGCAGCACAAAAGCGATAAATTGCCCATAGCTGACTTCCCCGCGAATGACGAACCAGGTGCCGCAAATGAGCACGAACACCGTCACGAACCGCATCAAAATGTAGCTGATCGATATATTCCATGCCATAATTTTGTAAGCCAGCAGCTTCGTCAAGCGGAAACGGCCGTTATTTTCGGCAAACAATTTTTTCTCGTAATCCTCATTGGCAAACGCCTGCACCACGCGGATACCGCCGATATTGTCCTCCACTCTGGCGTTAAAATCGGCCAAATCGCCCATCATTCGGCGAAACGTTACCGTCATTTTGCGGTTGAAATAAATCGCCAGCCACAGGAGCAGCGGCACGACGATGAACGTCAGCAGCGCCAGCTTCACATTGATCAACATCATCAGGACAAGCGCGCCGATCAATGTCATAACGGCAATGAACAAGTCCTCGGGGCCATGATGCGCCACCTCGCCGATTTCGAGCAAATCGTTCGAGATCCGGGACATCAGCTGCCCGGTCTTATTGTTGTCATAGAAGCGGAACGACAGCTTCTGCAAATGCTCGAACATTTTTTTGCGCATATCCGTTTCGATATTGATCCCCAGCTTGTGACCCCAATACGTAACGATGAAGTTCAAAATTGCATTTAAAGCATACACGGCAAACAGCCCCGCACACGCCCATAGTATCCAGGTCCAATTCCCGGCCGGCAGCAGTTTGTCGACAACCTGGTTCACAGCTAACGGAAAGCCGAGCTCCAGCAGCCCCGCGATCACGGCACATGCAAAATCCAAAATAAATAAGTTCCTGTAAGGCTTGTAATACGAAAAAAAACGCCGCAGCATCCCGCTTTCTCCTCCTTGTCTTATGCACATCCTTATATTGTAAACATATTGAGAACCGTTATCAACGGAATGTTTCCTTTATACAAAAGATCTCCTGCCGGCAGGCGCATTCAGAAGTGTCTGATCAGCTGGCCGATAAACGTATCCGTCGTCGTGCATTGGTACATGTCTTTGCGGAATACGATGCCGACTTCCTGCTGCGGTACCGGATCGACGATGGATACGGCATGCACGTTAGCGTCGTTGATACCCATCAGGTAAGATCTCGGCAGGATCGCTCCGCCCATGCTGTTTCTTGCCATTTGCAGCAGGGAATCCAGGGTGGACATCTCGACGACGGGCTTTAGCGTGATCCCCATGTCGGCGCAATAGCGGTCGATCATTTGCCGGACATGGAACTTCTTTTGCAGCATGGCCAGCGGAATATCCGCAAGCTCGCGGAGTTTGACGGATTCCGCCCCGGAAAGCTCATGCTTGCTCGAGACGACAAGCTGCAGTTGCTCGTTGTAAAGCGGAATGCTCTCCAACTGCTCATCTTGCGCCGGCAAAAAGACCACGCCCAAATCCAGCCGGTTATTGAGCAGCCCCTCCTGCGTCTCTTCCGTCGCAAGCTCCGTAACCGACAGCTCGATACTCGGATACCGCGCGTGAAAAGACTGAACCGCCGCCGTCAGCAAATGATTGCCGGAACAGCCGATCCGCAAGCTTCCCCGCTGCATGCCTTTTATTTCATTGATTGCCGCATTGGCTTGCTCCATCTCGTGAAAAATGTTTCTGCTATGCTTGTAAAGAATGTCCCCGGCTTCCGTTACATAAATTTTTTTGCCGATCCGCCGAAACAGCGGCACCCCCAAACGGTGCTCCAGCAAACGGATTTGATGGCTTAAGGTCGGCTGGCTGATGCCCAGTTTTTCCGCAGCTTTCGTCACATGCAGTTCCTCGCAAACAGCCAAAAAATATTCCAGCAGCCTAAGCTCCATAACTTCGCCCCCAAATCATAGATCGTATCTATTATTTTAATCGATAGATTGGAATTGATCAATGAAAGCCGTTTCTTTATAGTGGATATAACGAGTGCCAAAATATACTATGGAGGCGAAAAACGCATGTATGGAACAATTCGCATCGAACGATGCAGCCACAAAAAAGCTGTGCCCGATCAGGACGCAGCGCTTGGTTTCGGGAAATATTTTAGCGATCATATGTTTTTGATGGATTATGAAACGGAGCAAGGCTGGCACGATCCCCGCATCGTCCCTTACGCTCCGCTGTCTTTTGATCCGTCCGCCATGGTCTTTCACTATGGGCAAGCTATTTTTGAAGGGCTTAAGGCTTACAGAACCAAAGATAATAAAATCACGCTCTTTCGTCCGGACAAAAATGCGGCAAGGTTCAATCAATCGTGCGAACGGCTCAATATGCCGCCGGTTGACGAGGCGTTTTTCGTTCAGGCTCTGCAAGCGCTCATTCGCGTGGACGAGGATTGGATTCCTAGGAAAGAGGGAACTTCTTTGTACATCCGCCCTTTTATGATCGCTACGGAACCCGGGCTTGGCGTGCGCGCTTCTTCCCGCTACCTTTTTGCCGTCATTCTTTCGCCGGTGGGCAGCTATTATGAGGAGGGCATTCGCCCCGTCGCCATTCATGTGGAAACAACCTACACAAGAGCCGCTCAAGGAGGCATGGGCTACGCCAAGACAGCGGGCAATTACGCCGTCAGTCTCAAAGCGCAGATGCTCGCCAAGGATTACAACTGCTCCCAGGTGCTGTGGCTGGACGCCGCCGAGAGAAAGTACCTGGAGGAAGTCGGCAGCATGAACGTTTTCTTCAAGGTGAACGGGGAAATTGTCACCCCGCCGCTAAACGGCAGCATTCTCGACGGCGTTACCCGGAACAGCATCATGCAGCTGTTGGCGGCATGGGGAATGCCTGTGAGCGAGCGGAAAATTTCGATCGACGAAATCGCTCAGGCTTTTGCGGACGGCACGCTGGAGGAAGCGTTCGGCACAGGCACGGCGGCGGTCATTTCGCCGATCGGCAGCTTGCACTGGAACGGCCAGACGATGGCCGTCAATCATGGACAGACAGGACCCGTTACCGGGAAACTGTACGAGACCCTCACAGGCATCCAAAACGGCATCATTGCCGATACATTCGGCTGGAATGTTCCCTGCTGATTCAGCCTCCCCCTGGTCGCGGCCGAGTGTCGAGTCGGGGGGCGGGGAAGGCTTTGGCGGAGCCGTCCGGTACCTTTTGGAAAGAATACTTGCCCTTTACGGGCTTTTCTTTTACACTTATACATAGATTTTCGATGCATACATATTCGAGGTATGTCGGCTTGATTTTGAGTGAGGAGGGGCGGGCCTGTGAAAGTTAACAAAGAACTGATGAAAGGCAGTACCGTTATTTTGATTTTGACCCTTCTGGCTCGGAAGGATATGTACGGGTACGAGATGACCAAAGAAATGGAGCAGGGCTCGGACGGCGTGTTTACTTTGAAGGAAGGCACGCTTTACCCGCTTCTGCACACTTTGGAATCCGAGAAGCTTGTCGAATCTTACTGGAACGAGCATGAAGGGCGCAAACGCAAATATTACCGGATTACGAAAGACGGCAGAGCCGAGCTCAATGTGAGGAAGCAGGAGTGGGTCCTTTTCCGCAGCACAGTCGATAAGGTTTTGGAAGGAGGCAACGCATGAGCGCAATTCGCAATCATGATGAGATTAAGCATTTTTTGCAGCAGGTATGCAGGCCCATCAAGGCCAGGGAAGTTCACCGGGAAATAAAGCTGGAATTGGAGAACCATTTACAGGAGTTGGTGGACGAGGAGCTTGCTAAAGGGGCGGAAGTGGACGAGGCTGTCCGGACGGCGATCAAGAAAATGGGCGATCCCGCCGTCATCGGAGAACAGCTTCACAAAGCGCATCGCCCCATGATGGATTGGGGATTGATTGCCCTGACGGCTGTCTTTATCATGATCGGCTTGTTGGGCGTGTATGCGGCTCGGTTCTCTTTACCCGATTGGTATGGGGATTATTTCCAAATGAAACAGGTGTTGTTTGTAAGTGCAGGCGCGGGCTTGATGCTGCTGATTTGCTTTGCGAACTACCGCAAGCTTACGGCCTACTCGTGGCCTCTCTATGGCATAACGATTATGATGCTGGCCTATGTCAATCTGTTTGGAAATACGGTGAATGGTGCGTCTTCGTTCATTCGATTCGGATTAGCCAGCTTTAATGCGGGTGCCGTCTCCCCTTATCTGCTGCTCGTTTCATTAGCGGGCATATGGGCGGCCGACCGGGGGGCCGGAGAGGGAACATCCTTGCTGCGGACGCTCTGGAAATATGTCGGCGCGATACTGCTTCCCGGCGCCCTGATTTTGTCCATCCCTTCTATAGCCGATTTTCTGCTCTTTTTCTTCGGCTGCATGATCATTTTAATCGTATTGAGAAAACTGTACGCAGTTTTAGCCCACTGTATGCTGTTCGCAGCAGGTTTTATTGTCTTGGCGGTCAACAGCCCCTACCGCATGCAGCGCTTGCTGGCGTTCGTGGATCCGACGGACGATCCGTACGGTATGAATTACATGACGGTCCAATCCATGAAAGCGATTCAATCCGCAGGCTGGTGGGGGCACGGTTACGGGTCTTTGCTCAAATCGTTGCCTGAACTTCACGCGGAGATGATGTATCCTTTTCTCATTTACTGCTTCGGATGGGCTGCGGGCGTCGCCATTTTTGTGGGAGCGGTAATGTTCATCGTACGGGCCGCGCGCATTTCATTTATCGTGGGCGACCGGTACGGAAAAGCGTTGGCGGCAGGGCTTTTAAGCGTATTTGCCATCCAATATTTGTGGAACATGCTGATGTCGCTCGGGTGGGCGCCTATGACTTCCTTTCAGCTGCCGTTTATCAGCTACTCGGGCACGGTGGTCGTTGTCCAACTGGCTGCGATGGGCTTGATGCTCAGCGTGTATCGGCGCAAAGACCTCGTCCCCCGGGTCTGACGGCCAGGCACGAAAAAAAACGATCAAATCCCTCTTCGTGAAACGGGACTTGATCGTTTTCTTTTTTTACTTCGCTAGCTGCAGCGCTCTTAAAATAACCGTCACCGCTTCAGCGCGTGTGGTGTTGGCTTTAGGTTGAACGGTACCGTCCTCGTAACCGTTGATTAGGCCTTTGGCAGCCGCGGTAGCCAGGGCAGTTCGAGCCCAGTCGGATACATCCGGGCTGTCCGTGAAGCTGCGGCTCTGATTCGCGGCATTGAACCCGGCCGCGCGAACTACGATCGCCGCCATTTGTTCGCGAGTGATCAGGTCGTCAGGACCGAAGGCGCTGTCGCTATACCCGGTAACGACGCCAAGCGCAGCGGCAGTCTCGATGGCGCTTCGGGCCCAATGGGCTCCGGTATCGGCAAAGCTTTTACCGGCTTGCGTCCGGAGATGAAAAGCTTTTACGATGATGGTCACAAATTCGGCTCTCGTAATCCGATTATTCGGCCTGAAGGTGTTGTCCGGATAACCGGTAATCACACCTAGTCGAATCAGTTCGAGAACGTTCGTTTCGGCCCAGTGCCCCTTGAGGTCGACGATTTTCGTTTGAGGCGGAATTACCTCCTGTCGATCCGAAGCCAGAACAGCAAATTTGTAAAAATTCCGGACAGTTCCTGACACCGTCCCGTTGGTCTGATCCACTTTCTGATCGTCCAGCCGCACCCACTTGCCGGTTTGTTCGTTCAGCCAATACAGGCCAACCGAAGATTTTGTAGAGTCGACTTGGGTCTTGTCGAAAGGCAGCGTAATAACAACAAGCTTGGTAAAATCCCCTGCTTTATCCTTCGTAATTTCGTAGACGTCGCTTACTAACTTCAAAGCAGGGTCAGCGGGCAGTTTCGATGTATCGCTTCCTTTATCCACAGTAACCCGAATGTCGCTGTCCGTAGCTCCGGCCGGAACTACTACTGTAGCTCCGTTCAAAATGAGCGTCCCCCCGGCAGCCGCCAAAATCGTCCCGGAGTTAGCCGGTGCCCCGCCACCCCCACCGCCTCCACTGCCTCCGCCGCTTCCGCCGTTGTTCGCAGGAGTGACTGGTAAGTAGAAGAAATATCGGGCAAAGTGTTTCGTCCAAATGACAAGGTCGCTGCCGACCGTCAATACCGCATCCCCGCCTGCGGCAATCTCGCGGTCTGCCGCTGCTTGGGTGTCTGCCGTAATGGAGCCCGTAATCTGGGTTGCAATGCCATTTCGTACGTATCCGGCTAATTTTCCTCCCTGATTCGGAAATAGCAGCCGCACCGCTTTGTCAAAAGTCAGCGTTGCATCGGCGGAACCAAATTCGATAACTGCGCTCACGTTACCGTTAGTGACCGATACGCTGCTGCCGCTCTGCATTTCCGGCAGCTTCATGATGCCGTCCCAGGCGACAGGGGCCGTAATTTTCGTACCTTCCGGAATCACCGCTTCCACAACTCCCAGCGAGGTTGCCGCTTTGACTTCGACTAACGGGAGTACGGCTTCTTTATTTGATCCTGCCGTAACCGGCGAGAGAGCAACCCTGGCATTCGTGATGCCGGACGGAACGGTAATCGTGACAGGCTCCGTCGTTACCTGAACCGGTGTGATGGAATCAGCCGTGATCGCTATCGCTCTTTTGATGGTCACGTTGTATGCCATTATCGTTTTGCCGTCTTGTGCCGTAACTTCTATGGTGACGAGGTTGCTTCCGACATGCAGCGGGATTTCTTTGGAGGTTGCGGGTTCAGTGTTGATTCTTACATGAGCCCGGCTCTCTTCGGGAACGGCATTTAATGTGATGACATCCACACTATTGCCCACAGACACCGTATAAGCAGGGATGTTCTTATTAAAATCAAAAATAGCCTTATTGACTTGCAAGGATTGCAAATAGGCATTGCTGTCTGCTTCAGAGGCTCTGTTTACATTCAACTTGTAAGTCATGCTGGAGCCGTTTTGCGCGGTTACGGTCAACTCGATGCGGTTACCGCCTACTTGGAGCGGAAGCGGACTCGATGCCTGGCCGCTGGGTAAGCTGAAGGCCCCCCGCACAAGCACATTGTCACTATCATACACGCTTGCCGTTATAGTGGAACTGCTGTCATACACGCTTGCCGTAACGGTAACACTCGATATTGGGTTCGTTACATGATAAACATAGGTTGTTCCCGTTACCGAATCGGGACTTAGCGTTTGGGTGCTGCTTGCCAGTGTTAGCCCGCTCAAAGTCGCATCTCCGCTTGGGGTTTTTGCAACCGTGACGGTGTAGTTCTTCGTCGTTCCGTCCTGCGCGGTGACGGTGTACGTTACGGGCGAAGTAAAGTCGTTCGCCGTCGTGCTGCTCACTTGCACGGTGGTGCCTACTTTTACCGTGGATGCGGCTGAGTTCGCAAACGTCGCAACGAGCGACGTTACTGATGTTGCGTTCGGTACGGTCAATGTAATGTCCGTGCCGCTAATCGTGCCTATCACCGCTGGGGATAGCCCTTCGAAGCTGAAGGACGTTATGTCCTTCGCGCTGTTCGCCGCAACGGTTACGGTATACGTAACCTTCGTTGTTCCATCCTGGGCGGTAACGATAACTTTTTTGCCCGTCTCTAATGTGGTTGCTACAGTTGTTCCGTCCGCATCATAGACCTCAAACGTCGCACCCGCTGCCGGTGTAATAGCTGTTTTCAACGCTGCTAGCGTTGTGCCGTAGGGAACATTCGTTATGCTTTCATTCGCCGTTCCGCCTGTGCTTACGGTCCCTATCGCGGAGGTCAGCGTGGCGATCGTGCTTGGTGCGTTCCACTTCGCATACAAGATCGTATTTGCCGTTATTATATATGAATCACCCGGTCTATATGAATTGCCGCTGCCACCTGCTTGCGTGTTCCATCCATCGAAGATATACCCGGTCTTTGTTAGTGTCCCCGAATAAATGCTGACCGTTGCTCCCGGCATGTAAGAATGACTGGCCGGAACAGTCCCGCCGGTGCTGCCGTTCCCGTCATAGTCCAGGTAAGCCTGGGCAGCCCGCAGATAAGGATACCCGCCATTATGTAACGAATCTATCGCCCATATATTCGAGAAATCCCAAATATGAGCAGCATCTGCTTCATAAGTGCTTTGATTCCGCATCTCTGCAGTTAGTTTGCCGACACCTACAGCTGAAGCGGATTGTCCGGTTGTTTCTTCGTCGTAAAAGCTGTTGGTCGTCGTTCCATTGCCGTCATCGCCCCCAACCAAGCCGCCGACAAAAACGCCGTTATTATTTTCGCTCATATCCCCTGAGGCATAGCTGTTGCTAATATCTGCGCTTCCGTTCCAGCCAACCAAGCCGCCTATATAAAAACTATTATCGCCCCCGCTCACTTTCCCTGTTGTATAGCTATCGCTGATCTTGTCAGAGTAGTTTTCGCCAACTAAACCGCCTATATTATAACTGTTGCTTTCTCCGTTTACTCCTCCCGAGGTGTAACTGCCGCTGATGGTCCCGCCATTTTTCCGACCAACCAAGCCGCCTACACTTTCTCCCCCGCTCACGGTCCCTAATGTGTAGCTGTTGCTGATATCGCCGCCAACGGATTCGTTGCCGACCAGGCCGCCGACGTTTGAACTTCCGCTCACATTCCCTGAGCTGTAGCTGCTGCTGATTGTTACAGAAGTACTATTGCCGATCAAACCGCCTACATCTTTGCTATTGCTTCCACCGCTCACATTCCCTAAGGCGTAGCTGCCGCTGATCTTGCCATCGGACATCCCGCCAGCCAAACCGCCTGTCAGCGAGCTGTTACTTCCGCCGCTTACATCCACTGTGGCGTAACTGTTGCTGATGGTCCCGCCAAGCCCTGTGGCATTACCGACCAACCCGCCTAAGCCGAAGGGTCCGCTCGCATTCCCGTTCACATTCCCGGAGGCATGGCTGGTATTTATTTTGCCAGAGGCATTGTAACCAACCAAGCCGCCTGTATTATATGTTCCGCCAATAGTCCCTGAAGCGTAACTATCGGTAATGGTTCCTCCGTCGTTATAACCTACCAGACCGCCTACGAACTGCATCCCGTTTAGAGATACATTTTCCAGCTTCATATTCGTAAGGGAACTGCTGGCATCAATGCGGCCAAATAACCCTATATTATCGTCGTTCATTTTATTTATCGTAAGTCCCGTTATTTTATACCCATTGCCATCCATGTGGCCTTGAAATGAAGTATTCGCGTCACCAATCGGAACCCAGCCCGCACTTGCGTAGCTGCTCAAATCAATATTGTCCGTCAGCTTGAAATAAATGTTCGCACCCAAATAACTGCCCCTGACTTTATCAAGCTGGTCGGCAGTTCCGATAAGGTAAGGGTCGAGAGACGAACCGTCTCCTGAAAAATCGCCTGCCGCAAAAGCTTTGCCGCTTCCGAGCTCCCCTCCGGATATGGCGCCGAACACCATCATCAGAGCCAGCATCAGGGCCACTGCTTTATTGCCTGTCTTTCGCATTCCTCTTCTCCTCTCGATCCATCACTTTCCAATATCCGCGATATCCGCCGGAACGGAAGGGACGCCGCCGGAACTCGGCTCCACTTAATGCCAGTTTACAGCAGCCAAATAAAAGAATAATGAAAAACCCGGCTGTGAAAAGCCAAAAAAACCGCGCGGCATCAAGCCTTCGCGGTTTTGTTCAACGAACGGAAATATTTATTTTTTGCCGGAAAAACGGCTTATCAACAAATCGTATAATTGTATCAGTTCATCGGACGGACAAATGCCGAGTTCCCGGCTGAGAAGCCGGACATAATCGGTGTACAGCGCCGTCAATCCTTTTTTGTCCCCGGTCATCTCGCGGATCATCATTAGATCGCGCATAACCGATTCGTCCAGCGGATTGCGCTCTTTCAGCTTGAGCAGCAGCTTCGATGCGGAGGCTGTATCTCTAAGCGAAATGAGCACTGCGGCAAGCCGCTTTACGAATGAGGCGTACAATTCCGCGTAGCGCTCCGTTTCGTGAATGGCCCACACATACGCCTTGTCCCCGAACAGATCGCCCGTATACATCCGTTCGATTTGCAGCGCCCTCTCTACATTCCCGGCCTCGATGGTTTGCAGCTGTTCGACTTGCTTTTCGAATTCTATGCAATCGATAACGGGATCCTTTAATTCGAGCGCATAACCGTCATTCTCCGAGCGTACGACCTCCCGCATGCCGAACGGTTCCAAAGATTTGCGCAATTGATAGACGGTCGTATTCAGGTAATTCTCCGCATTAGCCTGATTCATCCCCCCGAAAATATCCACAACCAGCCTGGAACGGGGTATTCGTTTGCCGCGGTAAAGCAACAAATAAGCGAACAGCTCCGCGCATTTTCGCGAGATCCACTTGACGCGACCCGCCTCGCTGCTCACCGCGACATCGCCGAGTACCGTCAGGACGACCCTGCCGGAATTTGCGGCAGCCGACGGCGCTGGCGAATGGACGACCCTCCGGCTGGCCATTGCGCGATTTACCGCCCGCTGCAGCCGTTCCTGGGAAACGGGTTTGACCAAGTAATCCAGCACGGACAATTCGTAAGCTTCCAGAGCATATTCCTTGTGCGACGTGACGAAAACAACTTGCAGCGGAGTATCCGAAGCTTCAATTTGAGTGGCGAACTCCATTCCGCTCTCGCCCGGCATAGAGAGGTCTACGAAAGCCAGACCGACGTCGGCATTCTCTTTGAGAAAGGAAGCAGCGGACTTCGTATCCGTAAAAGCGCCCGCCACATGAACCCCGGGCAGCTTGTCCAGCATTTTGCGCAAAATCAAATGCATCGCCGGCTCATCGTCCACCAAAATAACCTTCATATACTTCCTCCCCCATTCCGCCGTCATCAAACGAATCCCGCACACCAGCCGAGCCGGGCAAGGTGAATGAGAACGTCGTGCCAACTCCCGGCTCGCTCTCGAACCAAAGCTTGCCGCCCTGGATGCGAACGAATTCGCGGGTCAGCGCCAGCCCGAATCTCGTATCCGCCGAATCGTCCCCGACAGCCGCCATCTTGAAAAACGGCTCCTCCAGGCGCAGCAGCTCCGCTGTCTGATCGTCGATTCCCGCTCCGTTGTCGCGAACGGACACGATGATCAGATCGCCATCCAGAACGGCCCCGATCTCAATCGCCCCGCCGACTCCGGTAAACTTGATCGCGTTGGAAAGCAAATTCCGCAAAATAAGGTCCAGCATCTCTTTATCGGCTCTGACCGTCAGCTTCTCGTCGATTCGCTCCGTCATCCGAATTTGCTTCATATCGGCTTTTGCGCCTGCAAGCAGCAATGCCTGCCTGGCGACCTGCTGCAAATTCCAGCCTAACGGGCGGAACACAACCTTCCCTTTTTGGCTGCGGTACCAATCCAACAAATTTTCGACGAGATGAAACGTGCTTTGCACCTGTCCTTTGAGTTCCCGTACCAATTCGGCATGCTCAAAATCAGCGGCGGTCAGTTCGTCGCCCAGCAGTTCCGTCAAACTGACGAGGAGTGCAATCGGATCGCGAATGTCATGCGCCACGACGGTGAACAGCTTGTCCTTGAACGCGTTCAATTCGGACAGCTGCCGGGCGTTCTCGCGCAATCGGGCCTCGCTTTCCTTCAACTCCGTAATATCGTTGAACATCAAAATTTTACCGACCAGAACCTCGCCCGAATCGTAGATGAGCGACAAGCTGCAGTTGTAATACTTTGTCCGGCTCCCATGAAATCTGTGAAACGGAAAGCGCTCGTCCCCGTCGCTTGCTGCGCGAACTCGTTCCCGCAGCTCCGGGCTGGAGGGCAGAACCTTCACCATATCGGCGGGATAGCTTTTCGTCAACCCGAGCTCAGGAAGCACCTCTTCAGCAGCTCTGTTATAGCTGACGATTTGATCCTCATAATCGAACAGGACAACCCCGTCCCGGATCGTTTCGAACACTTTGGCCATTGCCAGCGGCGTTAGTCGAAGCAAATTAAACCGGTAAATCCCCCACACGTAGGCGACCCCAGATACGGCGAATCCGAACGGCGTCAGATCAACGGTATTGCCGGTCCAGAAAAACAAATTGAAGAACATCGGCGCGATAGCACCCAAAAGGAGGACGACGATTTGTTTTCGCTCGATCGGCAAAGCCCGCCAATACATCGGGATAAACAGCAGCATCCCGCACAGCAAAACGGAATAATTATAGACGGTGTGCACCTTATACCAAGGTCCCTTATCCGTCAAGTACAATGGAACCGACGAGTCCACATTCGGGATGTAACGCTCATAAATCAGATGATGCCAGTCGTTGGTCAAATGGAGGAAAAACACAGCTGCGGGGATAACGAACAATACCACCGCCAAATGCTTGCGGTAGCGAGCCGCCGTACCGGTAAATTGGATAACCTGGTAGAACCAGAGCGTTGTGACGAATGGAATGCCCAAATATTCGATTTGAAGCGACAGCTTCACTTCGTTCAGGTTGCGGCTCAACACCTCAAACCCGTAGCCGAGCGCATAAAAAGCCGCTGCCAGCATGATCAGAACCATTGTTTTGGCAACAGGCAGATGGCGTTTCCGGTAGGACAAGTATGAGACGAACACCATCAGCGCCGCTGCGAGGAAAAGTAATATAGACATCCATAGCCTTATATCCACGGCTGCGTCTCCCTTGTATCAAGTGACTGCAGAACCGCCCCGCGGGACAGTTCGACAAAAACATACCTGGAAATATGATATCATCTTTCCTATCGATAGTTCCATAGTAATCCTTTTTTTCTCGGCAGGTTGAAGAATAACAACACAAGAGATAAAGAAATATGTGTTTCTCTTTTGGTATGGTACGTGCAAATGAAAGATGATTTTGCTTTTAAAACCGGATATAATGACAACAAGGCAGGAGGGATACGAAATGAAACCATTTTCGGATAAATATGCGCTGACCAAACAACAAAGTTTGTTTCTGGCCAAAAAAAAATGGGACGAAAATATATACTGTGGAATGAAGATGGAGAACCGGAATATTACCTTTCCGCAAACCCAAACGATACTGAACGGCGTCAATGTTCCCGGTGTTACGCTGGACGACATACAAGCCGTCCTCAATATGAGGGATGCCTGGCGCTATTTGGTTAACGCGATTGATGAGCCGATTACACTTCCCCTCATCTGCAAACTTAATGAATACGTCGCGAGGAATGAAGCGCTTGAATGGGGCGTTTTAAGAACCGGGCGTGTCGGGATTTCAGGCACGGATTATGTACCGCCGCTCCCGGTGCAAAGCGAGATCGAACAGGAATTGGCGCACTTGCTGACCGCGGACATGACCATAACGGAGAAATCCATTACGGCTTTTCTATGGGGAGCGCGGCGGCAAATGTTTTGGGATGGAAACAAGCGTACCTCCCTTCTATTGGCGAACAAACTTCTTGTCGAGAGTGGACATGGTATGTTGACCATTACAGAGAAAAATATGGAGCGATTTAACGAATTATTATCTGCTTACTACACCACGAACGAAATGAGCAAGATCAAGCTGTTTTTGTACGAACATGCGATCAGCGGCATTGACTTCGAGCCGGAAAAACGTCATGAATCGGAACGATCACGATAAAGCGAATACGTATGCAAGCCTGTGGCCCGGACTTGGCAGCGGGCTTTTATTTTCTGCAGGATAGGGAAATTTACCTGACTTGCGAATTGAAGGGCAACACGAGACATTAAGGGGAAATATGGTATATGACAAAAACAGGTCAATCATGGTAGTATCTGACCATAATCGACCTGTTAAATGTAAAGGAATGACGTTATTTAGGATATAAAATTCAAGCATTGATGGCGTACAATTAAAATGACGAAATCTTTATACGGGTATTACAAGGGTTATATATGTTATTAGCGAAAGATAGATTCATTCGGTATTTGGTAACCCCACCAATAACACATAAATTATTTCAGTTTTTCAATTATTTCATTTACTCCATGCACAATCACACTGCTGAGTACATCAGTGTAATTTTTATAATCATCTGACTTGGCTATTATGGTATCAAAAACATCTTTCAGCTTGCCATCAATTATTAGTGTAAGCCCTTCTATCTGTTCCTCACTTCCCTTTTTACCGAACATGTCTTTCATTATCGTAAAGGTGTCTTCACTATTTATTTTTACCCTCCTTGTAAAAAAGATTGTTACCATGGATTATCTAGTAACGATAGTCTTCAGGAATGACCTCAATAAATTGCTCATACTTCCCAAGCCACCCATTCGGTACATATAGTTCATAGGATGCAAGCTCAGGATAGTAGGATGTCAATTCCTTATCATCAAAATCCACGTGTAGAGAAGGTAACATATCTGAAATATGACTATAAGTTCTCTGCTCAGGATTAGGAATTTCAAATCCCTTCTCAAGATATGAAGAAATTTGTTTTTTCAAATCCAAAAACCATATCTCCTTATCTGCAACAAACCATCTGAAAGATTTCTTATATTTAACTAGAACTATTATAGTTTCCGCATACTTCGGCTTATTATTCACTGTACCTCCTCCTCAGTATTCAAGTACCTCTATAATCCTATTTTTTTATTGTACCATACTCTTCAAGCCACTGAATCCAAGGGGCAGGGAATTCATATGATGTTCCCGGAGTACTCGGGTCGACCACTTTTGGTGCTGTCCCCCCTTGATTAAGAGGATTTGAATTATACTAACTGCGAAATTGCACTTTCTATCATCAAACCATTTCGGCACTCCAACTTCAACAATTTCTGCACCGTTACCCCTTTTTTGTAAGAAATATTCGGCATCCCCTAGTTCCTCCACTAACATTCAAATTCGCTAACTTGGCTAGCATTTGGCATTTTGCTACCTTGAACTCTGTAGTACGAAACAGTTCCACCCGCCCCCTTAACAATAGCTTTGTTAGCTGATAGGGCATTGAGTGCAGTGGAGGTAATTACAATTACCTAACCATTAGGTCAGCAGTTACAGAAAAAGAAACCTTGAAAGGCATGAAGCCGATCAAGGTACTTTAGCTTATAGTTCTTCAACGGACAGAACTTCAATTGATGTGCAGTAAAATTGCATTATGTCGTTCTCATAGTCGTGAACATAATACCTTTGACCGTGCTCCCAACTTCGATCTCTCATGTCCGTTATTTTAAAGCCCATTATTTGATTAAATGCTCCGCCAAATCCTGAAAGGCTTAAAGAAGTAATTTCATCGAATTTTAGCAAAAGCTTATATCTTTTACTTTCAACTTCAGATTCCAAAATGTACCCTACTTCTAGAAAAGATGCCTCGTCATAACGTTCATTATAACCAATGTAGTAATTAACACTCACAACCAATTTTAAGTCCTTTTCTCTAAAAGAGAGCACCTTCTCAGAGATAAGATGAAAGTTTTTTATAAATTTCACAGCAATAGGTCATCTCCTATCATTTCAAAAATGGTAGTCGTATTCCTTACCTTTGTCCGAATATCCTGGGCCGAATATGCGCTCATGCAAATGAGGAACAGAATGATCATTCGGCATACTATGATCGGCATGATCAACTCTATAACTCTGCCTTCCTGCATTATCATAGATAACAGTCGATCTCTCAATTTTCCCGTTGTACTCCCTATAATGATCATACTTTAAACCAGGAGTATTATAATCGGGTGCTTTTCTACCCCAATATTCATCAGGCACAAAAGGTCTACCGACAGTTCCCGAACCCTTAACAATAGCTTTGTTAGCTGTTATAGCATTATCAAAGATTTTAACTGTCTTTGCATTGAAAGCAGCATAGTCGGTAATACCGCCGACAACAGCACCTGCGCCATTCCAAACCCGCTCACTCGTAGACAAATTCTGACCAGTGACGTAGTTATAACCCGTAATTGCCTGCTGGCCCATCTTTAATGTTCCCCATACGGGAAGAGCATCGCTCCACATATCTACCGCTGTTTGTATGGTTCTGGTTATTGCATTTTGCACATAATTCCACATTGCACAATCAAGCGAACCAATACAATGCCCGCTAGGATCTTTGTACAACAAAGGGTTATTTTCCGCATACGTGTACAGGTTCAAGCTTAACGGATCTTTATTATCCCCTTCATATGTGTCCTGATTAATAAATCTACCAACACTTGGATCGTACCATCTTGCTTTGAGGTATTGCAATCCTGTTGTACTATCATAAAACTCGCCGCTGTAACGGAATGGTTGCGGTATGGTTTCACTCGTCGTTAGCGGATTGCCCCAAATATCATAACTGTAGCTGTTGAGCGTATTCCCCGAACCATCTCTTAACCCAACAATATCGCCATGACCATTCTTCAAATAATACGTTTTATTCCCGTTTGCATCCAATCTTGCAGCTAATCCATGACCACGAATGTAGCTTGCCTTTTGGGTTACTGTACCTCCATTAACAATTCCTTCGGCGATTAAATCCTGACCGTTGTAATAATACCTTGTTGTCTGGCCATTTTCCGTCCGCTGATTAAAACGAACATAAGTCGCTACGTATATGTCTTTCCCTCCCGAATTTTTTATCGTTAGAGGGAACTATAAGGCTGCTTTGGTGACTCCGATTATAACTCATATCGCGTCACCCTTGAAATGGTTTTAAGCCAGATGCGTAAAATAACGGACAAGGTTAGTTCCCCTTCAAAGCGGCGTTCGATTTGTGGTTCGTTACATTGTTTTTTCATCAGTTTTCACGTTCTTTCTTTCAGAATGGAGCCTGTAAAAGCAAAAAGAGAAGACCTGGAAACTTGGCCTTCTCTAAGATCGCTACTGCTCTTTTGTTCGTTTTATATGGTATAATTTAAGTAAGAAATACTGTAAGTGAGGTGTATATTCTATGCAATGGCAAGAAGTTCGGAATATTTACCCCGACCAATACGTTCTGCTTGAAATCCTGAATTCCCATACAGAAGATAATATCCAATACGTTGACGAAGTCGCCTTGATTAGAGCCATTCAAGACCCGGACGAAGCAACGAAAGAATTATTCAAGTGCAAGAACAACAACATCGTCTATCATACCGGCAAAGAGAAAATAACCATCCTGCTTAGACATAACCCCTGATATCGTTTTCAAAATCGGCATTAAATTCGAGAACGAAGATGAGCTTGTAAGAAGCTTTGGAATCGGCGGAGAAGAGTTTTCATTCCAAAAGCGGGTAGATCAAGTCCAACTCGGTAACCTTGTCATGAAAGATATAAGCCTTGATTTTGGCGTACTCCACGATGGTATTAATTACATTAACGGACTCATTGGTCTAGACATACTTAAAGCCGGCAACATGGTCATCGATCTTCAACGAACGGAAATGTATCCGGCAATCTCCATGTAGCATTGAAAATGGGGACGTACATTATGCGTACGTCCCCATTTCGTCTCCAACTACCCTAACACGAGACCCGACTCCCGGTCGGGCCCCGCCGCATTACGTACCCAGGCAACCCCATCGTTATCAAAGTGCCGCCGAATTTAGTCCATTTCAAGAAGGCAAGCAGCCATTTGAATTTCACCATTAAAATCAGGAAGATTGTGAACAAAATCGAGCGGTTTCGTGTTGTTGACATAACCGTTGTTTTTTTACCTCCAACGAATGTTTGATTGCTAATAATTTAACTTCGCAGCGTTTCTGCAAATCCGGCAGCTCAAAGAATCGTTGTTGGG
Source organism: Paenibacillus sp. sgz302164 (assembly GCF_056120505.1). Lineage (NCBI taxonomy): Bacteria > Bacillati > Bacillota > Bacilli > Caryophanales > Paenibacillaceae > Paenibacillus > Paenibacillus sp. sgz302164. Next base: position 25,006 of record NZ_JBVYOL010000010.1, read on the forward strand.
CGAATAACGCCAGCAGCGCTTGTTCTGCCGCTGTCCTGGCGTCAATTTCGTTTTGCAGCAAATAAAAGGCAACCTGATAACTATACGCCTCATATTTTTTTAACATGCATGCTTTAGCCTGCGTATTCATTCATTTGATATCTTTCTTCTGTAAAATGAACATGGAAACGAACAAAAAGACGAATATATATGCGGCAAATACGACGATGGAAAACGATAGCGACATGCCTGGAAAACTCGGGCCAATCCCTTCGTTCATGGCCGATTCCTTTTCATACATTTGCCAGTTCAAATTGTTGAAAATAACGTATTTCGTCCAGGCATACTTGGAGCCCAAGAACGTTAAGGCAGACCCTAGAGAGTTAGCCACCATCGATATCGTAATGGACAGCGGCATACTCCTGGTCACGACCCCGATCATAAATGAAAATGTAATGAAGAAAATTAAATACGGAAGCTTATACAGGCAAGTCTTCAGCAAAATCATCCAAGAAATCCCATCCTGGGCATGCCAGCCGAAAATAATTGCCCCCAGCGCCAGACTAAACAACATTAAGAAGAGCAGAACACCTAATATCACAACGAAGATGGATACATATTTCGATAATAAGATCATGCTCCGGCTAACCGGGCGAATCAAAAGCTGTTTGATCGTACCGTCCTTAAACTCTTCGGTTAATGTCCGTGCTCCTAAAACAATTGCAAATATCAGAACAAAGAGATAGAGGACCGATAAGGCCATGCTCGAAAAGCTAAGATAGTTCATCCCTTCTGCAGCTTCTTTGATCCAAAGCTTTATCACAATACCAATCGCAGTGATGGCCACAGCAAGAAATATGATAAATATCCAAGTGTTCCTCTTGCTGTTGATCTTCATCAATTCGTTATCGACCAGCCGTATAAATGTCATGTTCACGCGAGCCTCCAGTTACATCTAAAAATACATCTTCAAGCGCTGTCTCTTTCGTATTAATCCGATAAATGCCAACTTGGAGCTGTGTTAGCCTGCGTACGATTTCGGGAATTTGGTCTTTGGACGTTTCAATGGCTACAGTCCTTTCGCCGACCTGAACGGTCCCTTTGTCTCCCAACGATTCCGCAGCTTTCAACACGTCGGTTACTTCAAATTCCACAACCAGATTGGTTTGCTCTTCCTCCTTCCGCCTCAGTGTTCTTTCATCGACCAACCGGCCATCTTGTATAATGATGACACGATCGCATATCAACTCAATTTCCGATATAAGATGGCTGGATATCAGGATTGACATATTTTCATGAAGAGCAAGGCTCCGCAAATAATCCCGAAGCTTGCGAATGCCTGAAGGATCCAGACCGTTCGTCGGTTCATCCAAAATGAGGATGGAAGGCTTATGCAGCAAGGCCTGGGCAATGCCCAAACGCTGGCGCATGCCCAAGGAATACGTTTTGACTTTGCGATCAATCGCGTCCTCTAATTCGACAAGACGGATGATTTTTTCAATGCGGTCGTTAGGGACCGGTTTATCGTACATTTGCGCATAGTGCTTTAAATTTTTCCTTCCGGTCATATAACGATAAAGCTCCGGATTTTCCACAATCGCTCCAATGCGCTGCAGCGCTCGCGTCCGCGCCGTTCGAATACTGTGCCCATTAATGAAAATGTCGCCGCTCGTCATCGAAATCAGACCGACCATCATCCGAATGGTCGTCGTTTTACCGGCCCCGTTCGGGCCCAAGAATCCATATATTTCTCCCGGCTGAATCGAGAAAGATATATTTTTAATAATGTCTCTGCCCCCAATAACTTTGCTTACGTTACGGACATCGACTGCAGGTGATTGTGACATTATACGTGGAACCTCCAATATCCATTAAGAAATTCTTTATGATTGATCATAACACCCTTAGCTTATCGGAACGTAACCGTCTGCTTACGATTTTCTTAAATGATTTGCGGCCAGTTAAACTCGTGTTAAGGTGGCTATGCTATGATGGGGGAAGGAGGGATATTGTGGAAAATGCAAACATACTGCTTGTTGACGACGAACAATCAATTGTCCGGATGACCGAGATGGTTCTTAGAAAAGAAGGCTTCCGGCATATATACAGCGCGAATTCGGCCCAAAAGGCGTTAGAGCTTCTTCGCAAGCATGGTGCGGATGTTGTTATACTTGACGTGATGCTGCCCGATCAATCGGGTCTGGAGCTGTGTCCCAAGATTCGAGAGATCACTTCAGCGCATATTATCTTTTTGACTGCGCGAACCTCTGACCTGGATATTTTGACGGGATTTGCCATGGGCGGGGACGATTATGTAACCAAACCGTTCAATCCCCTTGAAATTGCGGCCAGAATCAAGGCAAGGCTGCGGCGAGGGGCGCAGCTGCCGCCGATACAGGCGGAAAGCAATCATTTGCGATACGATTTCAAAGGCTTTGTCGTCGATGAGCATGCTGCGGAATTGATCGTTGGCGGGGAAACGGTCGCTTGTCCCGCGCAGGTGTTTCAGCTGCTGTTATTCCTATGCAAGCATCCGAACATGATATTTTCCAAATTGCAGCTGTATGAAGCGGTTTGGGGATTTGACGGTATCGCTGACGATAACACCGTTATGGTACATATTCGAAGAATTCGAGAGCGGATCGAACCTAATCCAAGCAATCCCGTGTATCTGGTAACCGTTCGGGGCCTCGGATATAAGCTTGTGAAGGACAGATCCTCATGAAAAGCATACGAAGAAGGCTCGCTTTGCATTTTGCTTACCAATTCATACTCTTGTTCCTGTTTGTTATGACGGTATCTACCATACTATTCTTTCTTTTGGCTCAATACCTCGGAAATGAAAATCTAAAGCGGACATTTCCTTCGGGCGCTCTGGATTCGATTGTTCCAGTGTCCGTCAACTTGGATGGCAAGGTGACTATTCCTTCGTCATGGAAGGAGCTATTAAAGCAGAACGAATTGTGGCTGCAAATTGTTGATAAGGAAGGTGCGGTTTTTCACTCCGAAAACACGCCGGAAGCGTTGCCTCAAGCGTACAAAATGAGCGAACTGCTGCAAATTGAAGAAACGCATCGTTTCGGGTCTTACTACATCTTTACTGAAGTAAGCACTGACAACAATAATGAGGTATGTCTTTACTTGCTGGGCTATGAAGATAAGAGGGGAGAACAGCTTCGTACTTGGTTCCGCGATCATGGAGATAACGGACGCATTCGCCAGACGGATGTATCGACTCTTGAGCAGCAGGTCATCGGCTCGAATGGGCAGCTTCAAATCATCGATTCTGATGGCCGAGTCATTCAATCGATAGGCACAGGAGTGGAATCGCAGTTTTATCGTCCGCTGAATCTTATAGAAATGAAAGCGGAGCCCGGAAGATTTGCCAATGCACTATCCTTGCACTATGACCCGGTTTCCGGCTTTACCTGGGCGTTATACCAGCCCAAAGCGGGAAAAGATTATAAGAAGCAATCGATTCTGCAAGATTTCATTAACGCCATGATTGTAATTGGCATCATCGCCATACTGCTGGCGGCCGCTTTTTCCATGTGGCACGGCTACCGGTACGGGCGTCCTTTGCTGCTTTTCATGGATTGGTTTGAGCGGATGGGACAAGGCAAATACCATGAAGCATTGGGAGAAAAGGACAAGAAAAAAGTGTTTCGCAGAAATGGCAAATTGCGTCTGAAATATCGGCTTTATAAAGAAGTTATCGATGGTTTTTACGATATGGCCAAAAAGCTGGGGTCCGCCGATCAAGAAAGCAAAAGGCTGGAAAAGACTCGTGAGGAATGGATGACGGGCATCTCCCACGATCTGAGGACGCCATTATCCACGATACAAGGGTATGGGCATATGCTGGAGAGCGGTAAATTCGATTGGACGGCTCCGGAGCTGCAAGAGATGGGCAGCATGATCCGCGAGAAAAGCTTCTATATGCTTGAGCTTATCAACGATTTCTCCCTCACGTTCCAGTTAAAAAACAAAGCGCTGACTTTTCCGATGGAAGAAATAGAGCTCAACGAATTCGTCCGCCGCGCGGTATTAAGATACGCGAACGACGCTACGCACTCGGAATCATCCTTCTTCTATGAAGGAGAAGAACCGCCGGTATATATACAAGCTAACCCCAAATGGTTTTTGCGGATGCTTGATAATTTGATTACAAATGCCATCAAACACAATCCTCCGGGTACGGCAATTACGCTCAGAACGTCGAGAGAAGGGGCCATGGCGCGGATTCAGGTGGAGGATAACGGGATCGGGATGGATGAGCAAACGAAAAACAATCTGTTCGTACGGTATTACAGGGGAACGAATACGGACGAAGATTTGGTCGGAACGGGGCTTGGGATGAGCATCGCGAGCGAAATCATTTTGGCTCACCAGGGAGAAATTGTGGTGGAAACGATAATAGGAAAGGGAACCGTCCTCACTTTGCGTTTTCCCGTATTCGGGGATAACAAGTGAATGAATAAATGCCAGTTCAGTCCTGTCATGAGGGGAACTGGCATTTTGGCATAACAGACATCGCCGCCGAAGTCTCACCAGCACACACGCCTGAATAACAACATAGCAATCAGAGATATTTTACGAGTTCAATACTCGAATATGTTTGTTCAGAATACTCTTTGTCTCCAAAAATACCATTAATCTTGTCGAAGCCGGTTTTATGCCAAAATCTTAGAGCAGACCAGTTTTTCAAAGCTACGTTGATCCTAATTTCCTTATAGTCGATTTTAGTTAACTCCGAGGATAAATGCTTGATAATTTCTAGTCCAAAGCCTTGATTCTTATACGACTCCCCAATACACATGAAAGCTATGTAGGCAATATCGCCTGCTGGAAAACCATGGTAAATAGATACCATACCAATTATAGATTTGTCTATGGATTTAGCCCTTATTGTAAGTAGTTTATAGTTTTCCTTCCTGCCATTTGGGGGCAAATCACCCTGAAAATAACATTGACTGATGTAGTTCTTATCAGGAACATTCCCATCCCATTGCTTAGTGTTGCTGCTTGATTCATAAAGTTCTTGTAACTCCTCTATTTCGGAATGTTTGGTTTCGTCGACAATAAAGCTTTCGGACTCAAAGGGTGTAGCCAATACTCCCATACGTCACTTCCTCTCGCGAACAAAATAGATATCTGTCAACCCAGCTTTCACATTCGTAACTGTTAAAAAACTCGCCTGCCGAAGTCTCACGCCACATCTGCATCACAACGGGGAAAAACCTGCAAAAGTACATCTTTTTTGCTCCTTGATGAGCTCTTCCCGGAAAATTCCTGCAAATCTGCAGTAATTTCCGCCCGGGATCGCGCTCGGACCCGTTTTGATCGGAAATTCCTGCACAATCGCAGGCTTTTCCGCCAAACCGGCCGATTTCATCGAAAAGCCTGCACTTTTGCAGGTTTTATCGGGCGGGCAGGTTTGACCAGGCACCGGGCCATCAGATAATCCCAGTATATACTCTCGACTTTAAATGATCCATTAATTTCCTGAACCACCTCGCCCGTACAATATGGGCTTCGACGGAACGCACACGAAGATACAAAAAGAGGGCTAGCCCTACAAAGGTGGCCGCGATAGGTAGCTTGCGTCAACAAGCTTCTCCATACGTTTACGCCATCCTTAGTAAAAGCGAGCCCTACTACAGTTAAGTCCCCTTCAAGGCAACGAAGAGTGTTGTATCGTGCTTAAATTCCTTGAATGCACATCAAAGTGCAGAGATGCCTTTGATGGAGAAGCTGTATGCATAGCTGCGGTTGGCATACAATGTAAACTCCGGATGTGTCTTCGACATCCAGCTGTCATCGCCGCCGACGCCCATCTGGCGGTAGTTGACGCGCAGCGCTACCTTGCCGCTGGGAGGCAGCTTGTAGCCGTGGTCGTGCGCCTCAAGCTCGGCCGGCGTATACGGCAGCGCGTTCAGCTCGACGGCCGGAGCGCCTTCGACCCGCAGTCCGATCCCGTCGCTGCTGGTCAGTTCGGCCCAGCGGACGCCCGTTTTGTTGCCGCATTCCTGCGGACGCAAATACGGCACGTACTGCTCTTCGACCTTGCCGCTGTAAATGCCGAGACGTGCGCCTTCGGCGCGGTCCCAATAATTTTCATGCGGCCCGTTACCGTACCAGCGCAAGTTTTCAAAGCTGCTATCAAGCTGGAACATCACCCCGACTTCCGGAATTTCCGGCAAGTTCGGGCCCGGATGCAGCTCCTCGCGGATGCAAATCTCGCCATTGCCCAGAACCGTATACAACAGCTTGCAAAATGAAATCTGCGTCGTCGGCAGCGCAAACTCCGCCTCAACCTCCAGCTTATCGGGATAGGATACGATGTTCAAAGCGTACAACTTGCGGTTCTGCCCGGCTTCCCTCCAGGTCACGCTGCGCTCCGGCAGCTTGTTGCCTCTATCGTTGTCGATGCTGGCCCGCCAAAAGTTGGGTACCGGAGCCATTTTCAGCAGTTCGACCCCATTGTACATATAAGAAATCAAATCACCGGTCCGCTTGCTGAAAACCGCGCTGAAGCCGGCCCCCGAAACCGTAAAGGCAAAATCCGTCTCATCCGTTTGCAGCGGAGGATGCGCGGCGGCGGGTACGGCCTGCGTCTCGACCGGCAGGATGAACTGCTCGAACGCCACCTCGTGGCCGGCAGGCGCCCAAGCCTTCCCTGTTTTCTCCGCCAGCCGAACCGTCAGCGTATATTCTTCACCGGCCGAAGCGGCGGCAGGAAGCTTATAGGGCAGCGCCACTTCGGCGGCTTCCCCCGGCTCCACGTCCAGCGGGGCGCTTCCGTCCGCGATAGTCACGCCATTTTTCGCCACTTCCCACAGCAGCTCATAAGCGCTCAAATTCGTGAACAAATACCCGTTGGCGACGCGAATGCGGCCCTCCAGCAAATCAACCGCCTCGAACTTGGCGGACTGGTAGCATTTCTTCACTTCATGCAGCTTCGGCGTTACCCGGCGATCGGCAAAAATAAGCCCGTTCCCGCAAAAGACGCCGTCATTCGGCGTATCGCCGAAATCGCCGCCGTATGCCAAATATTCGATGCCGTCCGGCGTTTTCGTGCGGATCGCTTGGTCGATCCAGTCCCAGATGAAGCCGCCTTGCAAAATCGGATACTTCTCAAACAGATCGGTATATTTAAACAAATTGCCGTTGGAATTTCCCATCGCATGGCTGTATTCGCACAGGATGAACGGCTTTTTCGGATTCGACAGCGCGTACTCCTCGACTTTGTGCGGCAGCGTGTACATCTGGCTTTCGATGTCGGAGGCGGCGTCGGACTTGCGGCAGCGGGTGACGCCTTCATAATGAACGAGCCGGGTCGGATCTTCGGCGCGGAAAAAATCGTGCATTTTCACAAAATTGTCTCCGCCCCACGCCTCATTTCCAAGCGACCAGATGACGATCGACGTATGGTTTTTGTCCCGCTGCAGCATCGAATTGGCGCGGTCCAATACGTTGGCCGTCCATTCGGGCTTGCTCGCCGGAATCGTCCAGCCCTCCTCCTCCTGAAAATTGGACCAGCTCCCGTGGGTCTCAAGATTCGTCTCGTCGATGACATACAGACCGTATTCGTCGCACAGATCGTACCAAAGCGGATGATTCGGATAATGGGAGGTGCGGACCGCATTGATGTTATGGGCTTTCATCAGCTGTATGTCGCGGACCATGTCGTCATAGCCGATAGCGCGGCCCGTATCGCAGTTGAACTCGTGGCGGTTGACGCCTTTGAACAAAATGCGCTTGCCGTTGATCTTCATCAGCCCGTCCTTCAGCTCGAACCGGCGGAACCCGATGCGGCAGCTTACCGCCTCTACGAAACGCCCGGACGCGTCTTTCAGCGTAAGAACAAGCGTGTACAGGTGCGGCGTTTCGGCGGTCCACTTCAGCGGGTTTTCAACCTGCGCGGAAAGCCCCACCGCCTGCTGCTTCTCCCGGTCCGGCTCCACATCAGCCTCGCCGACAACCAACACAAGCCCGCCGGCCCGATCGTACAGCGACGCCTCCAGCGTATGCCGGCCCAGCGGTTCGCCGAACGCATTCGTCACCGTCGCCTTCACTTCCAGCAGGCCGTTCCGGTATTCGCCGTCCAAATCCGCCACGGCGCTGAAATCGTACACATGCGCCTGCGGCGTGCTGTACAAATACACATCGCGGAAAATGCCGCTCATCCGCCAAAAATCCTGGTCCTCCAGCCAACTGGCGTCGCACCAGCGGTACACCTCGACGGCCAGCTTGTTTTCCCCCTCCTGCAAGTAGGGGGTCAGGTCGAACTCCGCCGGCGTAAACGAATCCTCGCTGTAACCGACCAGATCGCCGTTTACCCAAACGTAAAAAGCCGACTCCACACCCTGAAAGCTGATATAGACGGGCTGCCCTTGCCATGCTTCCGGGACCGTGAACGTCCGCGCGTAAGAGCCTACCGGATTGTACCCGGTCGGCGCAAAAGGAGGCTTGATATCTTCCTTGCCCTCCCACGGATATTTGACATTCGTATACTGCGGATAATCGTAGCCTTGCAGCTGCCAATGCGCCGGAACCTGAATGTCGTCCCAGGCGTCCGTGTCGTAATTCGCTTCGTAGAAATTGACGATACGCTTGTCCGGCGTTTCGGCAAAACTGAACTTCCAGGTGCCGTTCAGCGACACCGTATAGCCCGATGCGCCGCGGTCGCCCTTCAAAGCTTCCTCTACGGAAGCAAAAGGCATTAGCGTCGCATGCGCCGCCATCCGGTTCAATTGGAAAATTTCCGGGTTGTTGTTCCACTCGGGATAGCCGTTTTGGGGAGGGGTATACTGGAATTTTTGCGACATTTTCGCGCACCTCGCTTATTGGATATATAACTGTTTGAATTCGGACGGGGTTATGCCCGTATGTTTTTTGAACAATTCGCTGAAATGCCGCCTGTCTTCGTAACCGAGCGCTTGCGCGATCTCCTGCACCTGCTTGCCTTCAACCAGCATCGTTTTCGCCTGTTCCATCCGCTCCGTCGTGACGAACTGGACTACGGTCATGCCCGTCACCTTTTTAAACAGATTGGCAAAATAACTGCCGCTCAAATAAACCAGCTTGGCATAATCGTTGACGGTCATGTCGGAGGCCAAATTTTGCCGAATGTGAGCGATGACTTGCTCCACGACTCTGTTCACATCTTCCGCATGCCGTTTCTGAATGAGCTCGCATCCCGCTTTGCACATTTCCTTGATGTTTTCCTGGAGCTCTTTGAGCTTGAACGACGTAAGATTGTTGATGTAAAGCAAATGACGATCGATGCGCTCCTTCTCTTCGCGGGTCAGCTTTTCCGAGAACACGCGGCTGATGAGAAAGGCCAATTCGTCGCACATGCCCTTGACCATGCCGGGAGCCGGAGGTACGGATGCGGAGACGGTTTCCTCGAACAGTTCGTCCACAATGGCGGACGCTTTGTGCAAATTCCCCGAGCGCAGGCAGTAAAAAAGCTCCTTCTCTTTTTCCGGAGAATAGCGCGGCGCGGCCTGATGGACAGGATTCATATTCCGGTAACTGTACACGGTATTGCCGCCGGTATAAAAATTATACGAAAGGGCTGTAAGCGCCTGGGCGTTGGAGTAAGAAATCTGGTGTATCGCCTGCACTTCTTCCCCGAGTCCCAGAGATACCGTGTATTTGGAATTTTTCTCGACATTTTCGCGGCATTTCTCCGCCATCGCTTCCGCGCTCAAGCCGGCCGGAGGATTGAAGATGGCCACAAACCGGTTCGTATTATCGCGAAAAACAAACCCTTTTGTATACTGCTGCAAGCTTTCCTCCACAATATTATGAACGGTAAAGCGGATAAGTTCAACTTCCTGCACGGGCAGCGTCTCCGTCTGTTCGGCAAACTGGTCGATTTCCGCCAGCATGACGACAAAGCGCTCCCGCTCCAGCCCGATATTCAAAAAATCCCAGCGTTTGGCCGCTTGTTCAGGGGTCGTTTTGAACTGCAGCAGCAGTTGAAAATATTCCTGCCGCAAATACGGCAAGCTTTCGCGCAGCTTGCGTTCCATTTCGCGGTAACGCTGCATGCGGTCCAGTTCCTCTTCGATCGATGTTTTCGCCTTCAAGACGACTCCGGTAATGTTTTGCGGCGTAAACGGCTTTACAATATAATCGAAGGCGCCGAGCTGGACGGCCTGCTGCGCATATTCAAAATCGGTATAGGCGCTTAGAAAAACGATTTTCGTGTGCGGCAGCATCTCCAGCACCTGCCTCGTCATTTCAAGCCCGTCCATTCTGGGCATGCGGATATCGGTCAAAACGATGTGAGGCTCGGTTTCGCGAATAAGCTCGATGCCCTGCTCGCCGTTGCTCGCCGTCCCAACAATGCGAATGCCGTAAGTTTTCCAATCGATATGGTTCGCGATGCCCTGCACTACGGTTTTTATATCGTCGATTACGCACATTTTAAGCTCGGTCGCCACTGCTCATCACCCGCTTGCCCAAGGTATTGTTATTGTTACGGAAGTCGATACGTAAGGTTCGCTGCTCAATCTGATTTCGGCTTCGCTGCCGTAATACAGCCGCAGCCGCCCGTAAACATTGCGAAGCGCGTAGCTTTTTTTCGACGGCTGATCCATCCGCATGTCGGCATCGACTTGCTGAATGTTCATGCCTGCGCCGTTATCCTCGACGCGGAGCCGCAGACTGTCGTTCCATCGAAACGCGGAAATCCGGATCTTGCCCATCCCCTCCATTTCCTGAAAGCCGTGGAGAATGGAGTTTTCCACCAAAGGCTGCAGCAATATTTTCAGAACCGGCCTGTTCAGCAGCGTTTCGTCCTCTACCTCGATCGTATATTCGAACAGATCCTCGTAGCATTTTTGCTGAAGATTCAAGTAATGCCTGACGTGATCGATTTCCTGAGCCAGCGTCAGCATGTCGTTCCCGCCGTTCAGCCCAAGCTGGAACAGCAGCGACAGCGAGGCGATCATCGCCGAAACGTCCCGGTTCTGAGAAGTTTCCGATTTCCAAAGAATCGTGTTTAACGTGTTGTACAAAAAATGAGGGTCGATCTGCGCCTGGAGCGCTTTGACCTCCATTTTCCGCTTCTCGTACTCGGCGGCCTTGACGTCCTCAATGAGCGAGGAAATCTCCTCCAGCATCCGGTTGAACTTCAGCCCGACCTGTGTGACTTCATCTTCGTATTTGCTCGTAAACCGCACGTCGAGGTTGTTTTGCTCGACCTTTTTCATGAGCCCCTGCAGCTTGTGCAGCGGCTTCAGCAATAAGCTCGACATGACATTGGACAGCACGAAAGCGAGTACCGCGCAGCACAGCATGATCCACAGCGTAGTCGTTTTGATGCGGTTCACCTGCGTAAGCAGCTCGGATTGCGTCTGCACGCTGACCATCGTCCAATTGGGCGCCATCGTCAGACGCGAATAGTTGATCAAATATTGCTTACCTTGGACATTGTATTTGAAAAATCCCCGGTCCTGCCGGCCTTTCACCTGCTTCAAGAAAGCCGGATCATGCTCGAACTGTGACGTTCGGCTGCTGATCGGGAGTACGCTGTCGCCGTTTTGGGACAACAGAAAATAGTCGTTGGCATGATCGAGCAGGTCATCGGTGACGACGTCCCGGATTGCATCTTCCTTGACGTTCACGACGACATACACATCGCGAATGTCGAATTCCGCGACAGGCTTCATAATCAAGGAAATTACTCTTTGCTTCCCCGAAAATAAAGGATCTTCATGATCCTCCACCCATACGACGCGGTCCGTACTGTCCAAATAGCGGGCAAAAATCGTGTCCTTGAAACGGACCTGGCTGTTGCGAAGATCGTTTGTGGCAAACAGTTCGCCGACCGGCGTATAGATTAAAGTCGATTGAATCGACGGTTCGATCAGCTTCATTTGCCCGAGAGGAATTTGCAGGGAAGACAGCCGCGTATAATAGGAAGCCGAATTATTGGCGTATACGTCTTCCATGGCATGTCTGAACGGATCACTGAGCATCATGGAAGAGGTTGATACGACGATGTGCCGCAGCTTTTCGTCAAGCACGCGCGCGGATTTGTTGAGCGTATTCTGACTGGATATGAACGCCTCCTGCTCTGTCGAGCGAAAAGCGATCCAATAGGACATCATTCCCGTCAGCGCGATCGAGAGAACTGTCAACAGCAAAACCGAAATCCACAACCGCCGGCGGAGCGACAGCCGATAAAACCATGTTTTCAATCTGCCGGCCCCCTTCTTTGTATCCGGTATATGAACCGCGAATCAGACGCCGTGGCGGTAAAAGCGAAGAGACGCGCTGCTTTCGGCTGCGCGCCCCTTGCCCTATTATGCTGTCTTACTTTGCGAGGCTTCCCTGCAGCTTGCTTGGATCGAAGCTCGGGTCCGCTTTTGTCTTCGTTTCCCCTGCGGTCCGCGCTTTCTCAAGCCCCGCATTGTAGCGGGCGGTCAAATCGCTCAATATTTTGTCCAAGTCTCCGCCTTCAAGCATATATTTGATGATGGCATTTCCCGTTTTGATGCCTTCGACCTTCGTTTCCGTCACACCGGCCGGCGAAGGCGCGTACAGCGCGTCGTATTTGGTCGGCAAGAAGCCTTCGATGCCCGGCATGGTCGGCTTTTTCGCAGCAGCGTTCACGTCAGGCACGATGGAGATGCCGAGGCCTTTTTCGTGATAATCTTTTTGGAAGTCCAGACTGTAGATGTACTCCAGGAATTTCCAAGCCTTTTCTTTATTCGGCGTGTTTTTGCCGATCCCGATATAGTTGCCCGCGTTCAGAGCGATGGCTCCCGTCCGGCTTCCGTCGATCGTAGGCGGAAGCGCGGCGCTCCACTTAATTTTCGTCGGGAATTGGCTTTGGTATACGGCAGGCTCGCCGGAATGGTTAAAATACATGCCAATCTTTCCGGCAGCGAACTGCGCGCGCAGCGGATCGATATCGAGCGATTCGACGCCGGGCAGCATGCTGCCGTCCTGCTTCATTTGACGAAGCGCCTCGACAATTGGCTTGTACGCCGTAAAATCGAACTGGCCCGTTTTGTAATTGTAGCCGTCCACCTCGGAAGTTCCGCTGAGCGAACCGACCGGATTGGCGATCCGGCTGAAGGCCGAGCTGGGGTTCTTGAAGTTTTCCGCAAAGCCGTAAGCACCGATATCTTTGCCCGCTTCCGTAATCTTCTTGGCATCCTCGACCAATTCCTTGAGCGTTTTGGGCGGTTCTTGGATGCCGGCTTTTTGGAACAAATCGACGTTATAGATCAATCTCCAATATTGTCCCGTATTCGGGAGCGAGTAAATTTTGCCGTCCATCATATTGGCTTCTTCCACCATCAGATTACTGTAGCGCTTTTTCATATCGTCAGTCAACATGTCATTGAGCGGCAGCAGGTAGCCTTTTTTCACAAAGCCGGAAAAATCGTTCGTCTTGAAAATGTCGGGGGCCTGGTTGCTCGCAAAAGCGATATCGATCGATTGGTTGAAGTTGTCGGCCAGCACCGTCATTTCAATTTCAATATTGTCCTTGTTCGTTTCATTGAACTTCTTGATAACTTCTTTCATATAGTCGGCATCATGGCGGTCAACGGTCCAGTATGAGAGCTTCGTCTTCGCTCCTCCGGCCGCAGGGCTTGAGCCCGCGCTTGTGCCGGCACTAGAGCCATTGTCGGCTGCTCCGCCGCAAGCGGAAAGCCCCGCAGCCATGGTTACGCTGAGCAGCATGGTCATTACCATCTTTTTCTTCATGTCGATAAACCCTCCCGTATTGTTAGCTTACTTCAAAAGCGATGCGAGGCAATCATTGTAACTGCTTTCATAATAACTTCTAGTCCCGGGAAACCGTAGAGGATAAAGCAACTTTCCAGGTGGGGCAAAACCACTCTTCTGCGGTCTATCCTTTTACGCTGCCCGCCGTGACTTGCACGAACGATTTGTTCGCCAACGCGTACACGACCAGAATCGGCAGGAAGGACAGGCACGCGCCGGCCATCATGAGCTGGACCTCCGCCGCGGCGCCGATGCCGTAGCGCAAATTGGCCAGACCGACCGTCAGCGTCTGCAGCTTCGGGTTCGTCATCGTGAATACAAGCGGCAAAATGTATTCGTTCCACGCGCCGCGAAACGTGAACAGTCCGGTCACGCCGAGGGCCGGGCGCAGCAGGGGAAGCACGATTTTCCAATAAACCGTATAGAAATTGCAGCCGTCGATATAGGCCGCTTCGTCCAAATCCCTGGGAATCGCTTTAAAAAAGCCGATAAGCATAAAATACGCTGCGGCATGCGCGCTGATCAAAATAATGATGACGCCCCACAGCGATTTGTTCAAACCCAGCTTGACCATTAAGTTGAATTGGGGCATCAGCACAACCGCGCCGATTGAAATAAACATCGTACTGGCCTGCAAGCCTACGTACAATTTTTTGCCGGGGAAATTCGTCCGGTCAACGGCATAAGCCGACATCGTCGCGACGAGCAGCGTTCCGACCGTCACTACGATGCTGAGAAACAGACTGTTCCACGTAAACCGCGCAAAATTCGCCTGCTCCCAAGCCGTGGCATAGTTAGAAAATTTCCAGACCGAAGGCAGCAGCGTCGCTCCCGTCGTCAGTTCCGCATTCGTTTTGAACGACCCCAGAATAGCCATAACGATAGGAAACAGCGTGAAAAAGGCTACAGCCAGCAAAAATATCCATATTATAATTTGGCCAATGAAATAGCCGCCTTTGAAACCGCCTGACTTCAGACTAGTATCCATCATGCACCCTCCCTTTATTTAATCCTGATTCAGACGTCTGGACATATAGAAATATACAATGGTCACAAGTCCGACAATCAAAGCAGTCACGAACCCGACCGCACTGCCGTAGCCGATTTCCTGCACAGTCGGACTAAGCGCCGAGACCGGGAAAAACAATTTGTACACGTACAGGTACATGACATCGGTTTTGCCGAACGGGCCTCCCTCGGTCAAGACCATGATGCTTTCGTAGCCTTTCAGCGCAGTAATGATGGCCAGCATCACGATCATTTGCAGAACAGGGCCTAGCATCGGAATCGTAATGCTCCAAAATTTTTGGAACGCATTCGCTCCGTCAATCGACGCACTCTCGTACAGATCGTCGGGAATGCCTTGCAGTCCGGCGATAAACAGCAGCATATAGTTGCCGATCGCGCCCCAGATTGCCGTGATGATCACGGTCAGCATCGCATAATTCGGCCCCAGCCAATCGATCGCTTTGGAAATCAAGCCGTATTTCAGCAAAAATTGGTTCAACAGTCCGTTATACGAATTGAAAATCGTAAAAAATACGATAGCCATAACCGACGTACTGATAATGGTCGGCATGAAATAAATAGCCCGCAGCAATGATTTGCCTTTAAGCCCGCGGTTCAAAATAACCGCAAGGATGAGCGACAGCGGCAGTACGATGATGAGCTTCCCGCCCGCATAAATGAGCGTGTTGTACACGGAATGCCAGTACTCCCCGTCGCGCATCAGCCTCGCAAAGTTATCGAGCCCGATAAACTTCTCCTGTCCGTATCCCTGATAGCTGTAGAACATATAACGAAACGCCCACACAAGCGGATATATCCCTAACGCCAGTGTTAAAAACAAGCTGGGGAAAATAAACACATACGAATTGAAAAGAGAAAACCTTTTGCGCATAGTATATCTCCTTCTTGAGGTTATTGTATTTCAAGCATAGTACAAACGCGTGAAAATGCGGGAGCGGCTATTCAACTGTGTCCGTATGACAAATCAACTGTGTTGCGGAAACGCGTCCCCAATGTTGAAAAAAAGGCCAACCAGAAAATTCTGGTTGACCTGATAACCGGGCGGCGCAGATGCGGAGTCGCCCGCTGCAGCGAGAGAGCGGCGAATCACGCTTGGGCTCGGCGGAGCCGGCGAATCGCTTCCGGGCCCGGGCGGAGCCGGCGATTCCGCTCCAGGGATCGGGCGGAGCCAGCGAAACTGCAAAGGTGCCGGGCGTAAAAACTGCGCCGCCGGGCGCAGCCGCACTTTCCCGACCGCACCACTTCCGGTGCGGGTTGCGACTTTGTGCAACGGGCGGTCATGAAGCGGATTGGCGGACCTGGTCAGGGGAAAGCCTGCAAAAGGAGGTTTTTTCAAAAAACTGCAAATGTGCAGGCTTTTTCCGCGGAAGCGGTCCGTTTTGGCGAAAAACCTGCGAAAGTGCAGGAATTTTCGATGAAAACGGATCTGAGCCGATGCTCGTGCCGAAAAGCCTGCACATTTGCAGGAATTTCCCGCAGCACGCGTCTTAGCAGGCAAAAACCTGCACTTTTGCATGTTTTCTGCGCACAACCAGGCGGTTATTGCTAGCGGCTCCGGCGTGCGGGATTCTGGGCAGCCTGACTTTTGCATGTTTTCTGCGCATTCCCGGCGCTGCCTTAGCGAGCAAGTTTTTCGACGGCCTCTTTTGCATCGGTGCTATTGCCGCCCGCGGCCGATTTCAGCACTTCGAACGATCGTTCGAAGTGCGACTCGACTCGTTTGTCTTTGCCCGTCCCCGACAATTAATGAAAATGAACGATGAACGTTCTGATCTCGTAAGGCTTCGTTTGAACTTCGATGAATGATTCGTACTGCCGCTCTCCGAGAGGCCGTTCGAGCAAATCGCACTCCTGCCAAGACATGATCCGGGCGTCGCTGGAAATGTCCACGGTCCCGCTGATGCCGGCGAACTCGTGAATTCTTACAATGACCGCAGCCTCGTCCTCGGCTTTTTTGACTGCGTCGATCATTACATGATCGCAGGAAATCCGGAACAAGCCGAACGAATCAGCGGCAGGCTTGCCGGGTGCGAACGTCAGCGGATTGTTAAGCGACCACGCGGACGGCACCGTTCCCCCGTCGTACCAGTCTCCGGCGTGCGGGTACAGCGAATACGTAAATTCGTGCGCTCCTTGGTCGGCCGTTGGGTCAGGAACCATCGCGGACTTGATCAAGGTGAGCCGCATTACGTTGTCTTTAATGTCATAGCCGTATTTGCAATCGTTCAGCAGGCTGACGCCGTAGCCGCGCTCAGACAAATCGGCCCACTGATGGCCGACCGATTCAAATCGGGCGTAGTCCCAGCTCGTATTCCAGTGCGTCGGGCGCTTCACGTTGCCGAATTGGATGTCGTAGGTCGCTTCCGTCGCCCGGATTTGCAAAGGAAACGCCACTTTTAACAGCTTGCGGCGCTCGTTCCAATCGACATGCGTCTGAAAATCGATTCTGCGGCTGTGCGCATAAAGCACCATGTCCTGCGCGACGGTAGAGTCCATATATGTCCACTCCATACGGACAACCGCAGCCAACGGCCCGATGTCCGTCACTTCGATGCGGGTCAGGCGCTCTACCTCTTGCTTTTTCTCCGTATAAAAAATGTCGATGTCCCACGCCTCGTGTCGGCCTTTCGGCTTATCCTCAAACACTTCGAACCGGTTGCCCGACTGGCCTTCGGCAAGTATCTCCCGACGCTCTATCCGATCGTAGAGGCGGACAATTTGACCGGCGGCATTCCACTCGATTTCATAAAACGGCGTCTCTAATCCTTGGGCCGTCGCCTTAAATTTCACCGGCACCGCCGCAGACTGACCGCCTAGCTCCCCGCTGCGGATTACCGCGTATCCCATCGGGGAAACGCGTTCCACCTTGACCCACCAGCTTTCGCCTACAAGCTGAGCCTCCAGCGGGCTTCCTGAAGCATCGAACCACTGTGCGTCCGCTTCTTCCCAAGGAATGCGCACGATATCCGTCCGCTCCCACGGAGCGCCGTTGAACACCGTCACTTCGCGCCCGCTTCCCCTGCCTTCCGTCATCCGGGAAACGGATTGCCGCCACACTTGCTCGCCGATGGCCAGCGCCTCATCGTACTCGATTCTGCTGTCCTCGTACACCTCGCGAATCGACGAGCCCGGGATAATATCGTGGAACTGATTGCGCAAAATAATTTTCCAGCCCTCATGAAGGGCCAGGGACGCTTCTTTTTCAGCCGCGAGGTCCGGAGCCTGCAAAATGCCGCTCAGCGCCTGCACCCACTCCGTTTCCCGGTACAGCAGCTCCAGCTTGCGGTTCATCCGCTTGTTATGCGCCTGACTCGTATACGTGCCGCGGTGCAGCTCCAAATACAGCTCGCCGTCCCATGTATGCACATACGAATCGGCGCTGTCGACACGCTGCTGCAGTTCGTCAAAATACTCGTCGGCGCGCCCCGTCTTCACCCAAGGAATGCCCGGAATAGCGTCCAGCCTGCGCCGCATCTCCAGCATCTCGCGGTTGACGCCCCCTCCGCCGTCGCCGAACCCGTATGCGAGCAGCAGCGACGAATTCAGCGTCTTGTCGCGGTAGCCTTCCCAAATCCCCTGCACCGAAGCCGGCGTCACTTTTCCGTTGTACGTGTAATAAAAAGCGCCTTCGCTCGTACCCGGGTCCGGCGTCGTAATAAAATGAGTCAGCACTTCCGTCCCGTCAATCCCCCGCCACTTAAACGTGTCGTGAGGCATCCGGTTGTACTGGTTCCAGCTGATTTTCGTCGTCATGAACGACTCGATGCCTGCTTTGCGCAAAATTTGCGGCAGTGCCCAACTGTAGCCGAACACGTCCGGCAGCCACAAATATTTGCACTCAACGCCGAATTCCTCGCGGAAAAACCGCGTCCCGTACAGCAGCTGCCGCACCAACGATTCCCCGGACGCCAGATTGCAATCCGCCTCCAGCCACATCGCGCCCCCGGCTTCCCAGCGGCCTTCCCGGACGCGTTCCTTGATGCGCTCGTAGATTTGCGGGTAATCCGATTTGATATATGCATACAACTGCGGCTGTGTTTGCAAAAAGACATACTCCGGATACTGCTCCATCAAACGCAGCACCGTAGAAAACGATCTCGCCGCCTTCTCCCGCGTATGCTTCAACTGCCACAGCCAGGCAACGTCAATATGCGTGTGGCCGATACACCGAACCACGACCGAGTGCAGCTTGGGCGCAGCCGTTAACGCCCGCCGCAGCTGTTCCCGCGCACTTGCAACCGAGCCGTAAAAACCGCCGCTCCCCGGCTTCGACCAGTCCAGCATCAGGAAGGCCTGATCCAGCATATGCAGCAGCTCATGCCGTTCCGGGCGCTTCTCGTCCAGAGTCCGCACCGTTTCAAGCAAGGCTTTGGCCGTGTAAAACAAATCGTCCGCGGCTTCATCCAGCCAGCAGACGGCGGCCAGCTCCAACCGGCTTTCCATGATGAGATAGCTTTGATATCCCCCAAGCCCGGACCATAGGCGGAAGCGAAGCTGCGCCGTAGTACCGATCGCCTCATCCGGCATAAACACCTCTTCGTGATTGGAGTCGACGCCCTGATACGGCTCCCCGTTCAAAAACAGCAGCGATTCGAACCCGCTGTTCGTTCCTTCCCCGGTATGTCCGAGCCGAAACCGGCCGAGCACTTTTCTCCCTTTCCATTCGTCCGGAATGAACACGTCGGCAGCGAGCCAGTAGTATACGTCGCGACCCGTCCAGCGATCTCCCAGACGGATCTCCTGCCATTCGCCGTCTTCGGACGGATACGCCCCGATCTTGCCCTCGGCATCGAGTTTGATGCGAAATGTATCGATATGCCGTTCATCGCGATAGCGGTACGGCTCCAAATCATTGATGCGCGCATGCAATTTCTCCACAGTCCAGAACATCAACATTTCTCCTTCACTATGCAAATATTCCCCCGCAAAGGGTGTGCTATGTCCATTGTACAAAAAAGAAATCTCCGCTTGTGACAGGCAATCCGACGAACATGGGGGGAAAATCATTCAATTATGAAACCTTACATGCAGAAACGGCTTACATTTCTCTCACTTTTTGCCGATGAATACTTTGAAGGGTATGAAATCCCTTATTTTTACAATTTCAAACCAACACAGAAAAGAAGGTGGCGTCAACATGAAAAGTTATTTGAAGTTCGCGTTCCTGTCGGCAGTGATTGGAAGCGTACTAATCAGCGCTCCCGGCTGCAGCAAAACCGCAAGTGAGGAACAGAGCAAAGGAAATGAAGAGCCGGTCACCTTAAAGCTTGCCTGGTGGGGAAATGATCAGCGCCGCGAGATGACAGAGAAAGTGGTGCAGCTGTTCCAGCAAAAAAATCCGTCGATCAAAATTGCAACGGCCAGCTTCGCAGGAACCGAGCCTCTTACGACTGATTTGGCTATGAAAGCGGTGGATCAGGATTTGCCCGACATTATTCAGACGGACTACAATTTCATGAGCCAATACGCAAGCCGCAAGCTCATCGCGCCGCTTGATTCCTACGTGAAAGACGGCATATTGAATCTGAAGGATGTAGATCCCTCCTACACCGAAAGCGGTAAAACGAACGGGCAATTGTTTGCCGTCACTCTGGCCATCAACGTGGCTTCAATGGCCTACGATCCGGCCGTGTTCGAGAAAGCGGGAGTCCCTGTCCCTCCGCCTGAGTACACGTTTGACGATTTGCACCGGACCGCCCTTAGTCTGAAAGCCAAAATCAAGGATAAGGACTTTTATCCGCTGGCCAATCTCCCCGATTTTTCGTATTATCTCCGGGGCAAAGGAGCCTCTTATTATAATAAAGACGGGACTGCGTTAGGCTATGATGACGACCAGTATTTCATTGAATATGTAACGACGCTGAAAAAATGGAAGGAAGAGGGGCTTATCGCTCCATCGCCCACTACATCGGGCAACGAGCTGCTCATCGCGCGCGGGAAAGCCGCATTCTATCACACAACGAGCAACCAGGTAAGCACGATAAGCAAAAACGCCGGCCACCTGATCAAAATATTGCCGCCGCCGGCCGTTGCCGCGGGCCAGGAAGCCAAATTTCTCAAGCCGTCCATGTTCTTCTCCGTGTCCAACTATTCGAAGCACAAAGAAGCGGCTGCCAAATTTATCGATTTCTTCATCAACGATCCGGATGCCAACGATATTTTGTCGGGCGAGCGCGGTGTCCCGGTTTCCTCGAAGATCAAAGACCGTCTGACGGCCAAATTGAATGACGCCGACAAAGAGCAGTATGCAATCATCGACTACGTGAAATCGCATGCCAAGCCGATCGATCCGCCCTCGCCCAAAGCCAGCGTCAACGTGGCGACCGTGTACAATATTGAATCGGACTATATCATAAGCGGGCAAAAAGCTCCCGAAGCTGCAGCCAAAGACTTCCGCACCAACGCCAACAATATTTTGAGCGGAAACATGGGAGGGGGCCACTGATCATGAAACTGACGATCGGCAAAAAACTGTACGGCGGATTCTCTGCCATCCTGCTGCTATTCATCATCATTGCATCGGCCAATTTCTTCTTCATCGCCAAGGTTAACAATACCTACGTCGAGCTCATGAACAATCGCGTAGCCCTAGTAGGCCTCATCAAAGATTTAAATGCCTCTGTCGGAGATGAGCAAACCGGCGTTTTCGGTTATTTGTTAACGGGAAATGCCGATCAGTTGAAGGACTACCAAACAGCGCAGGCAACGTTCAACCAGCTTATCAAAAAGGCGGAACAACTGGTTACCAAACCGGATCAGTGGGAAATTTTGCAGGGACTCGCACTGTTGCAAGAAAAGTACACCAGCGCCGCGGATCAAATGATCGACGCCAAGAAGCAAAACAAGACGGACCAGTACATTCAAGCCGCGAACAGCCAGGAGCTGGTGATCCAAAAAATCAACCAGGCCGCAGATAAGCTGGTCAGCAATCAGGAAACCTTCATGGCCCAGGAACAAAGCGACATCGCCGAGTTGATCGTTTCGTTGAAAATATCGCTAGCCATCATTACCGCGGCCACGCTGATCCTGGGGATTGGAATCGCATTTTTCATCAGCCGTTCCATTTCCAAACCCATTTTGCTGCTGTCCGCTTCCGCCGTCCGAATCTCTTCCGGCGACTTGACGGTCAAGGAAATTTCCGTCAAAAACCGCGATGAGATCGGCCAGTTGGCGGCAGCTTTCAATCAAATGACGAACAACTTGCGGCAGGTCATTCGGGAAGTCGGATTTCATTCCGAACAGGTGGCTGCATCCGCCGAGGAACTGACTGCCGGTGCGGATCAAACCAGTCAAGTAACCGAGCATGTGGCGAAGATTTCGGAAGAAGTCGCTGCCGGCACGGAACGGCAAGTGAATACGATTCAGGCAAGCACGCATTCGGTCCAGGAAATGGATTCGGCCGCCCGCCAAATTGCTGTCGAAGCGCAGACCGTATCCGATCAGGCTCAGCACGCTTCGCGGATGGCAACCGAAGGCAATGAAGCCGTTAAAACGGCAATCAGCCAAATGAATTCCATCAACCAAACCGTTCATGGCATGGCTGATGTCGTGCAAGGTCTTGGCGAGCGTACCGGGCAAATCGGCGAGATCATCGGATTTATTACGGACATCGCCAACCAGACCAACCTGCTGTCGCTCAATGCGGCGATTGAAGCCGCACGGGCCGGCGAGGCGGGAAGAGGCTTCTCCGTCGTTGCCTCGGAAATCCGCAAGCTGGCGGAGCAAACATCGCAATCCGGCAAAAAAATAACCGAAGTCATCAGCGGCATTCAACAGGATGTGTCCATCACGGCAAAAACGGTCAAAGAAGGTACGAAGGAAGTAAAAACCGGCATTGAAGCCGTACATACAGCCGGAGAGGCGTTCGACAAAATCAAAGAGGCGATTCACGAAGTCACCTCGCAAATACAAATTGTTTCCTCCTCTTCCCAGAAAATGACGAACGAAACGAAACAACTGGTCGTCTCGTTCGAATCGATCATGGCGATATCCGACCAAGCGGCAGAGGGAACGCACAGCGTATCGGCATCCGCCGAACAACAGCTTGCGACCATGCAAGAAATTACAAGCTCATCCGCAGCCTTGTCCAAAATGTCGGAGGATCTGCTCGAATTAATCGGAAGGTTCAAATTGAACTAAATTCAGTCCGGATCGCCTAAGAGACTAGGGACTGGTCCAAAAGAAGCTTTAGCTTCTGCGGAGTCAGCCCTCTGACAAAAAGACGCCTCATTACCGCTAATACAGTGGCACTGAAGGCGTCTTTTGGCATTAATAGTTTAGTTATTACAGCGTCGATGTTATCCCCACTTGAAAACTGCGGCGGTTGCACTTGACACATCGATAATTTTCGATATGATTATGTGTATGGAGCCAATTGAAATTTTTAAAGCACTGTCCAACGAGTCGAGATTGCAAATTTTGCATTGGTTGAAAGAACCTGAAAACCATTTTACGCCCCACGAAGGGATTGATATGAGGAAAATCGGGGTATGTGTATGTCAAGTCACGGACACGTTGAAGATGACACAGTCCACAACTTCCCAATATTTATCGATACTCCAGCGGGCAGGTCTGGTCACGGCGGAGCGGATCGGTAAGTATACGTACTTCAAAAGAAACGAGGAAGCGATACGCGAAATCGGTGCATTTTTCAATAATGAAATTTAATGACAACAAGCTGAATGCTTTCTAAGAATTCGGTTTGTTTCTGAGCTACATATCGATATATTTTGATATGTAGATTTTTTATGTATAACACATCGATAATTCATTATATATAGATGTGAAACAAATAAGGAGTGGTATAGTTGAAGGCAAGCACTTGGAAGGTTTATTTTTTGGCAATTGTCAGTTTTTTGGTCGGGACATCCGAGTATGTCATTTCAGGTATTTTGGACCAAATCTCGGATACGCTGGGGATTTCCATTACTTTGGCCGGGCAGTTTGTGACCGTTTTTTCCTTTGTATATGCCATTTGCACCCCCATATTGATGGCTTTGACGGCAAAAATCGAGAGGCAAAAGCTGCTTGTCGGTGCGCTGGGAATTTTCGTGGTAGCCAACATTTTGTCTTTTGTTCTGCCGGGCTTCGGACTTTTTGTGCTTGCTCGCGTGATCATGGCTTTAGGCGCAGGAATGGTTGTTGTAACCGCCTTGGATATAGCAGCGAAAATCGCGCCCGAAGGTAAGCAAGCCAGCTCTATTGCAACCGTAGTGATGGGGTTTACTACTTCATTAATTATCGGGGTTCCTCTCGGACGCATGATCGCTGCGGCATACGGCTGGAAATCGGTGTTCGGTTTCATTGCCATAATGGGGTTTCTGGCCATCTTTGTTCTATATAAAACGATCCCGCAAGTAAAAGGGGATGCCCCTGTACCTTTATCTAAGCAGCTTGCTCTTCTCAAAAGCAGAAAAGTGGCTCTTGGACTATCGATCACTTTCTTTTGGCTCGGCGGCTACTCGATAGCGTATACCTACATTTCTCCTTATCTTCTCAAGGTTGCGGGCTTAAATGAAGAAGTGCTCAGTGGAGTATTGTTGGTGTTCGGCGTGGCCAGCTTAATCGGTTCCAAATTCGGCGGCTACAGTACGGATAAATGGGGAGTTCCTTTCACGTTAGTCGGGGGAATGCTCCTGCACATCGCGGCTTTCCTGTTACTATCTGCTGCCGTTGCTCTAAAGGGTTCTTGGGTGCTCGTTGTCGCCGTTCTTGTATTATGGTCATTTGCAGCGTGGTCGTCCGGTCCTACGCAGCAATATAATTTAATCCGAATTAAGCCGAATTATTCGGGAGTCATGCTCGGGCTCAACCAGTCAACGATGCAATTATCGATGGCAGCAGGAGCGGGAATCGGCGGCCTCGCCGTGGATCGGGTATCTTTATCATCCATCCCGTGGTTCGGGACGATCGGTGTAGCGATTGCAGTCACGGCCTCGTTATTATTATTTTCATGGATAAGACAAGAAGCAAGAAAAGAAGGCATGCCGCAAGAGCATGCTTTGTCAGACTGATCCAGGCGCTTGCAGAATCGATCAATCGGCAAACCTGCAGGAGCATTAAGAGCCGTTTAGAAACCCCATATCTATCAGATGTGGGGTTTTCTTTGTTTTGGCATACGCCGCCCAGTTCGACTGGGGGCTTCTGTTCGAAATTTCGTACAGAAATTGTACTGATTTCGTAAAATCGAAAAATAGGTATGAAAAATCGAACAGAATACTGCCTATAGTGGTAAAGATGACTTTTGTATGCGAAAAATCATACAGAAAAGCGCAAAAAGGGACTGCAATAGGCCGTCTCATGGCAACGAGTTACGGCATCGAAAAGGGCCGGGAAAGAGACCCCTTTTCAGGGGCTTACCCGTGGTAACGTGGCAACACGCGGTTGGCAGACTTTCAATGCGCCTTAGAGGTGCTTGCTTGTAACATGCCCTTACAGGGCTCATGGAGGTCACCGGCTAACATTTTCAGCATCTCAGTATCTTGCATGTTTCCCTACTCAGGCATCCGCTTATCTCCTTCAACGCTCCGCGTTCTTCCGATGCCCGCCGCTTTCCGAAGCCGGCTGCTCTTCCACCAGTTGCGCGTCGATATCGATGATATCCGAGCTGCTTCCCGCTGCTTCGCCGAACAAATCTTTGAGCTTGTTCTTCGCTCTATCCTTCACTTCCTGGTCGATGCTCATCGCCACAGCGCCGAGCGCCAGCCCCAGCGCGCCCAAATCGTCCACATAGCCGACCACAGGCAGCAAATCCGGAACCAAATCCAGAGGCAAAATCAAATATCCGAGCGCCCCGTAAATTTGGACCTTGGCCTTAAGCGGAGTTTTCGGGCTATCTAACGCATAGAACAGCAGCAGTCCGCTGTATATGACTTTAGCTCCCGCCTCTTTGGCGGTCTTCTTGACCTTGTCCCAAAAACGGTCGTTGGAAAAATGCTTTTCATACTTGGAAGAATCCATCCCCCTACACCTCCATCGTCAATTGGAACCTCTGTTTTATCCCATTATATCACAAGGGCGCATTTGCCATAATCAGGACGGAATCCGCCATCCGGCTGCAAGAGCATGTTAACGGCCCTGGCGGAGGTTTAACATGATCGGCCCGAGGGGATGCTATCTAAAAATACAACTCTCAGCCATGCTCATACGTGATCATTTAAAGAAAATATAACCACCAGAAAGCGCTTTACAAACAAATATCAGTCATATATAATCATATTCGACAACAATCGAGCACGAAAGTGGTCAATTTCGCAAGAAAGTCACTGAATGGTAGCTAAGGAGGGATTCTTATGCTGTTTGAGGAAGAACGCCAGCAGAAGATTGCCGATTATGTGCAGCAGAAAGAGCGGGCTTCCGTTCAAGAACTGGCCCAGCATTTTCAAGTATCCGAATCGACCGTCCGCCGTGACTTAAGGATTCTTGAAAAATCCGGCCAGCTCAGGCGAACGCACGGGGGCGCGGTGATTATGTCAAGCGACAACTCGGAGCCTTCGTTTATTGAGAAAGAGGACCGCTATCGGATACAAAAGGAGGCAATCGCCAAGGAAGCTGCGGCCATGGTCCGCGAAGGAGATACCATTGTTATGGATTCCGGCACGACGACCTACTATTTGGCCAAAGAGCTCAAATCGTTCAAGCAGTTGACCGTCGTCACCAACTCTGTGATGGTAGCTCAGGAGCTTTCCAGTAATAAAGGCATCGATCTCGTGCTGACCGGCGGAATGCTGCGCCATGAGACGTTGGCTATGGTAGGCCCGCTAACCGAAAAGGCAATGGAATCCATGTATGTGGATAAAGCTTTTCTGGCTATAAATGGTGTGGACCCGGCCGCCGGACTGACGACGCCGAATATGCTGGAGGCCGCCGCCAAAAGAAGTATTCTCCGTTCCGCCAAACAAGTGATTCTGCTTGCGGATCACAGCAAATATGGAATCGTTTCGTTTGCCAAAGTGGCCGATTTGTCGGACATCGACGAATGCTTGACGGATGACGGGATTTCGGAGAATGCGCTGAACGATTTAAACGCAGCCGGTGTTTCGGTCACGGTAGTCCCTGTCGGGAAGGAGAAGGCATGAAAGCAAACGTACTTACAGTCACATTAAATCCTGCAATCGATAAAACCGTCACGGTCGAAGATTTTGTTATCGGCGGCTTGAACCGTATTAAAGAATGGAGAACCGATGCCGGGGGAAAAGGGATTAACGTCGCGAAGGTGCTCAAGCACTTCTCGATCGATGTCGTCTCCTGGGGATTGTCCGCAGGGCACCAAGGGAAGATGATTACGCGGAAGCTGCAAGAGCTGGGCATTCCCGGATTCTTTATCGAAACCGAAGGCGAGACCCGGACGAATCTGAAAATGTACGTCGAGAGCACGAAGGAAACGACGGAGCTGAACGAGTCGGGTTTTACGGCCGACGACAAGACGCTTGGCGAGTTCGTCAGCGCTTATCGGGAAGCGGTCAGGGACGTACCGGTTGTCGTGTTGGGAGGAAGCTTGCCTCCGGGAGCGCCGAACGATTTTTATAAAACGCTGATTCGCATTGCGAACGAAGCCGGAGCACGCACCGTGCTGGATGCTGACGGCCAGCCGTTCCTTCACGGCATCGAAGCCGTCCCTTATG
Source organism: Paenibacillus sp. sgz302164 (assembly GCF_056120505.1). Lineage (NCBI taxonomy): Bacteria > Bacillati > Bacillota > Bacilli > Caryophanales > Paenibacillaceae > Paenibacillus > Paenibacillus sp. sgz302164. Next base: position 52,395 of record NZ_JBVYOL010000010.1, read on the forward strand.
CTGTGAAACCGAACATTCACGAACTGGAAGCGTTGTTCGGCGAAACGTTTCGTACGGATGAAGAAATTATAGCCGCAGCGAGAAAGCTTACCGGCAAAGGAATCGCATGCGTGGCCGTTTCTTTGGGCGGCGACGGTTCGATTCTGGTCAGCGGGCATGAAGCGTACCGCGCGAAACCGTTCCCCATCACACCGATGAGTACCGTAGGAGCCGGGGATTCGATGGTTGCGGCCTTGATCTATTGCTTACTGCACGGCAAAACGCTGGAGGAGATGACCCGCTGGACGTCGGCGGCGGGAACCGTAACAGCCTCCAAACCGGGCACACAGGTCTGCACGCTGGCAGAGGTGGAAGCTAACCTGGGCGGCGTAACGATATCAAAACTTGTATAACTGAAATGAAAATCATTTTAGGAGGTTAGACTATGAAAAAGATTCTTGCGGTAACCGCATGTCCTACCGGTGTAGCGCACACGTACATGGCCGCCGAATCGCTCGCGAAAGCCGCCAAGGAAAAAGATATTCCTATCAAGGTGGAAACCCGCGGGGCGGTCGGCGTTGAGAATGAGCTGACTGAGCAGGAAATAGCCGAAGCACATGCCATTATCGTAGCCGCGGATACGGATGTACTGGAATCCCGGTTCTCCGGAAAGCCGGTTGTCAAAGTTCCCGTAGCCCAAGCAATCAAAAATCCCGCCGGGCTTCTCGAAGAAGCGCTTAACAAGGAAGCAGCTTCAGCGGACGATTATCTGAAGCAGGTCGAGCAATCCAAGGCCCAACGCAGCGCTACCCGCTCCGGTCCTTACAAGCATTTGATGACCGGCGTATCCAACATGCTTCCGCTCGTTGTAGCGGGCGGATTGCTAATAGCGCTCTCCTTCGCATTCGGAGGCATCGAGGGGTTTAAAGTTCCCGGCACGATAGCCGCCGCATTAATGAATATCGGCGGCGGAGCGGCATTCGCTCTTATGGTGCCGATTTTGGCCGGATTCATCGCATTCTCCATTGCCGAAAAACCGGGTCTTGCTCCCGGTCTGGTAGGCGGGATGCTTGCGTCGCAGATCGGCGCCGGCTTCCTCGGCGGCATCATCGCCGGTTTCCTGGCAGGCTACGTCGCGCTAGCGCTCAAAAAATATATCAAGCTGCCGAGAAACTTGGAAGGCTTGAAGCCGATTTTGCTCATACCGCTTATTGCAACGGGTATAACCGGACTGTTGATGATCTACGTCATCGGCGAACCGGTGAAGGCGGTCATGGACGCTTTGACGGTATGGCTCAAAACGCTTGGCACGACGAATGCCATCCTGCTCGGCCTGCTGCTCGGAGCGATGATGGCGTTCGATATGGGCGGACCGGTGAATAAAGCCGCTTATACGTTTGCCGTAGGGCTGCTCGGAAGCGGCGTGTACGGTCCAATGGCGGCAGTCATGGCTGCCGGAATGACCCCTCCGCTCGGTTTATGGCTCGCTACGCTGCTTGCTCCGAAGAAATTCAGCAACGAAGAGCGGGATGCGGGTAAAGCCGCTTCCGTGCTCGGGATCGCGTTTATTACCGAAGGAGCGATTCCATTCGCCGCCGCGGATCCGTTCCGCGTCATTCCTTCGATCGTGGTCGGTTCCGGAGTAACGGGCGCAATGTCCATGCTGTTCGATGCAACGCTTCGCGCACCTCACGGCGGCATCTTCGTGCTGCTGATTCCAAACGCGGTGGGACACTTGGGGATGTATGCCCTGTCCATCGTAGCGGGAACAATTGTTACGGCAATCATGTTGAATATTTTGAAAAAGCCCGCCAAAGGCTGACGGATACAAATACACATCGGAGAGGGCACCGACCGCTCTCTCCATATATTTTAGGAGGAATAATCATGAATGTTCAGGAACTTTTGCACGATCAAAGCATTTTGATTCCGTTGGAAGCATCCGACAAGGAAAGCTGCATCCGGTCCATGATTGACGGGCTTGAAGCCGCGGGCTGCATCAGCGATAAAGCCGCTTACTTCGATGCCGTAACGAAAAGGGAAGCAACGGGATCGACGGGGATCGGCTTCGGCGTCGCCATTCCTCACGGGAAGTCCGCTGGAGTAAGCAAACCGGGGCTTGCTTTTGCCAAGCTGTCGCAACCGCTCGACTGGGATTCGCTGGACGGCAATCCGGTATCGATCGTCTTTATGATTGCCGTGCCGGAAGCGGCTGCAGGGAACGAACATCTGCAAATTTTGATCGCTCTTTCCCGCAAATTGATCGACGAGCAGTTCCGTGAAAGCTTGCTCGCCGTAACGGAACCCCAGCAATTGAAAAATATCCTGCAAGCGATCTAAGAGGAGATGAACGTCATGCTGTCAAAAGAGGTTACAATCCGGAACGAATCCGGTTTCCATATTCGCCCTGCCCAGCTTTTTACGGAGAAAGCGGCCGCTTTCCAATCGGTGATCAAGATCATTACCGATAACGCGCCTGACCGCACCGAAGTGGATGGCAAAAGCATTCTTGGATTGATGACTTTGGGACTGGCCAAAGGTTCCGTCATTACAATTGCAACGGAAGGTCCCGATGCGCAAGAAGCGCTCGATGCTTTGGTCGAATTGGTGGAGAGCGGTTTTGGGGAAGCGTAATGCTTGCGCTTAGGGCGCAGACGGATAGGAGGAAAGGCCATGTCTGAAACTATACTGCAAGGGCTTGGAGTGTCGGCCGGGATACGAACCGGTAAAGCATTCGTATATGCGCCTGCCAGGCTTACCGATATCGTGAAGAAAAAAACGGAGGATCCGGCAGCGGAAGTACTGCGGCTTCAACAGGCCAAGGCGCAATGCCTGGAAGAGCTCCAAGCGCTAATCGGGCTCGCCGAGAGCAAGCTGGGAGAGGATAAAGCGGTCATCCTGAAAGGACAGATCAGTTTTTTGCAGGACCCGACTTTTTATCCGCCGATGGAGAAGCTGATACTGAACGAACAGTGGACGGCAGAAACTGCGGTCGATCAAATCGTAACTCAAGTAGCCGGGTTGTTCGAAAGCATGGCTAACGAGTACATGCGGGAGAGGGCTGCGGATGTCCGCGACATAGGGAATCGGCTGTTCGCGCAGTTGTCCGGGCGCAAAGGAACGCAGTTGTCGGATATTCGGGAGCAGGTGATTCTGGTTGCGGACGATTTGACGCCTTCTGACACGGTTCAGTTGGATAAAAGCCTGGTTCTGGGCTTTGTAACCCGCATAGGCGGCAAAACCTCGCATACCGCGATATTGGCGAACTCTCTCGGAATCGCGGCCATTTTGGGCGTCGGCGACGGGATCGATTCCATTCGGCAGGCCGACGAGCTGATCATCGACGGCTCGACAGGCCGATGCATCGTGCACCCTTCCCGGGAGACGGCAGAAGCCTATCGGGTGCAAATGAGCAAAGAAACGGAAGAACAGGCCGAACTGCAAGCTTATGCGCAGCGCGAAGCGGTTTCCAAAGACGGCTTCCGCGTGGAACTGGCCGCCAATATCGGCACGGTGGAAGAATCGCTGACATTGGTGGATCAGGGAGCCGAAGCCGTAGGCTTGTACCGGACCGAATTTTTGTTCATGGGACAATCGCATATGCCCGGCGAGGAAACCCAATTCGCAGCCTACCGCGACGTAGCGAAAGCAATGCAGGGACGCCCGGTTGTGATCCGCACGTTAGATATCGGGGGAGACAAGGAACTGCCTTACCTGGAGCTGCCGAAGGAAATGAATCCGTTTCTCGGCTATAGAGCGATTCGGCTTTGCCTGGATCAAAAAGAGCTGCTCCTTACCCAGCTTAGAGCGATTTTAAGAGCAAGCGCATATGGCCATATCAAAATCATGTTCCCGATGATTTCGGGGATGGAAGAATGGCGGCAGGCCAAGGCCATCTATGAAGAAGCGCGCAGCGCGCTTCGCCTCGAAGGAATCGCCTTCGCAGACGATGTCGAGCTGGGCATCATGATCGAGATTCCTTCCGCCGCTTTGATGGCGCCGAGCTTTGCCAAAGAAGTGGATTTCTTCAGCATCGGCACCAATGACCTGGTGCAGTATACGGTCGCGGTCGACCGCATGAACGAAAAGGTTTCTTATCTCTATGATTACTTCCATCCGGCAGTCATTCGTTTGATCAAAACGGTCATCGACGCATCGAACCGCAGCGGAAAATGGACCGGCATGTGCGGAAGCATGGCCGGCGACCCGCTCGCAGCCCCTCTGCTCCTCGGCTTGGGACTTCATGAATGGAGCATGGCGCCTTCCGCGCTCTCCAAAGTGAAAAAAGCGATAACCCACATGGACCGCAGCGAATGCGCCGCCCTGGCGGAACGTATTCTGGACATGGACACGCCGGCCGAAGTTCGGCAAGCGCTTGAGGCGTTCAGTCAACTGCAGACGGTATAATCCGCGGGCAAGTTCGATAGAAAAAGCAGTTATCGCAGAGCGGCCTCTGCGATAACTGCTTATTTGGTTTGCCGGTTTTCGGCGATTTCATATCAGTTTGACGACGGCGCTAATCAAATAGGCGGAGGGCAGCAGCACGAATTGACCGAGCAGCGTGCCGAAAAAACGGCTCGTCATCAGTAGCACGTACACTTTGCCGAGTTGGTTTTTGTATGCTTCTTCATGCAGGGCCTTGTCCGTGATCAGCCCCAATTGGGGATCGATAAACAGCGTTAGCAAAATCGTCGCAATCCCGTTAATAATTCCGGATGCCTGCGAAGCCGTCGTACTGTACTCCGGCAGCAAATGAGCCGCATAGAGCGATGCCAGCACACCCACCGTATAAAATGCGGTGACCAGCACGTTCAACAGCACGAACCTTTTGGGAATGTCCAGATATCGGAATTGCAGCAGCATTTGCAGAGACGGTTTTTTGAGGTAATGCTTCGTATTTTTCAACTGCCCTATCGTAACGCTGGTAATCAGCTTCGGAATGGAGCCGGCGACTTCCAGCCGCGAAATGACCCGTCCTGATAGATGTACAAACGTAGGAAACATGGCGATTGCGATAATTGTACCGATGGATGACGCAAACATGATCATGCGCAAAATGTCCAGCAAGTTGAAATCCGGATGACGATTGGCATAGTCCACAAACTTGGCCGTCAAAGGGGCCTGGATCAAATTCGCCGTTCTGGAGACGAGAACGATAATCCCGGTCAACGATAGAGCCACCGCTATTTTGTTCAGTTTGACTCCGGCAAACCGCACCGAATAGGATAAAGTCTCAGCCGTATGGATGATCAAGGTCAATACGAATACGACGACTAAACTGCCGGTCATCACTTAATCTCCCCCCTTTTCCCCGCAAAGCAAAGTCTGCGACTCACTTGTTCCATTTCACCTTGTTGATCTCCTCCTTGAGCCGAAAACATTCCTGCAGATCGATGTCATACACATTGGCCAGCGCAGCCACATAATAGAGCACATCGTACAATTCCTCTTCAATCGTGCCTTTGATCGTTCCGTTTTCCGCCAGCCTTTGATTTTTTCGCAAAACTTCCGAAAGCTCTCCGGTCTCCTCAATCAGCTTATAAAAATAATGAAGCCGGTTATCGGGGGCATAATCCGTTTTTTTGATAAACTGCTGCAATTGCCTGAGCGTTAATTCCGTTTCCATACCAGTCCCTCCGATCAAAAAGAAAATTCCCGGCTGCGCCGGAGGCCGAATCCGGCTGTACCGGCAGCAGAACCCGGTTGCCCGCTTATGTATTTGACGCAGGACGCACCAAAAAAGGATACATGAGATACAGCCCCGCCGCATATAAAGCGATAGCCACGTATACGGGCAGCAAATGAATGAAGCTTGTATAGCCGATGTGCAAATGAACCAGCAGTCCCGCCGCAAAACCGGGCAGACCCCCAACCAGGAACGTCCACCACAGCCAGCTCTCCCCCTTGTTCACTCCCCACAAAGCGGAAGCGGTTATCGCCACCGCCAGCGAAAACAGCGCTCCGCCAAACCCCGCGCGGTCGTGGGCAATCAGCGGCACCAACCGCTCGTTCCAAGCGGATAGCTGCTCGGCGCTTACGCCGAGAAACTTCAAATCCGTCGGCACAAATACATCGGTCACGCCGATGAAAGAAATCGTCAGTCCGCCAATCCCCAGAGCGGCGCCGAGCACGACAAAACAGCACTGCCCCCATTGCGCCCTGCGCCAGACCGTATCGTTATACAAGCCCGGCGGTTTGCGGGACGGCCGATCTTTCAGCCCTCTCAGCGCAAGCAGCATCATCGGCAGCAAAATAGCAGCCGCTGTCGCATGCAGCGGATCGAAATAACCGTAGCCCAGATAAAGAAAAAAGCTGCTGAAACCGACCGCGCAGGAGGCAAATACCGCAGTTCTAGCCCAGTGCAAACCGTATCGAAGCCCATGCCGGGCCAATTGATAATAAAAGATGCCTATGGAAATCATCGTCCCAGCCAGCGTGATCCGATCGTGGGACATGAAATGCAGAACGCGCCGGTTCCATTGTAAAATGTCGCCGCGCCCCACGCCCAGGAAGCTCTCGTCATAAGGCAAAAGCACGCTCGTCTGCGCGATCAGCCAAGCCAGCACGCCTCCGAGCATCATGCCGATGCCGAGGAGGTTCATCCAGCCCCAGTTCGCCCAAAACGACGGCGGCTCGGGCTCCGGTGTTTCCCGAATGCGGTCATAGAGAACCGCTTCGTTGATTCGTTTGGGCAGCCCGGGCCCTTCATACACCAGCCCGCTGTGCAGCTGGATGCAGTTCGCGCCCGCGGCCAGCAGTTCCCGGGCATCCTGCGGCTGATGCACCCCGCCGCAGGCGACGATCGCCTGCCGCGCGTCCAGCATCCCGCGCAGCTGCCGGACCTTGGCCGTCGCCTCGCCGAGCGCGCCGGCCCCGACCCGGATTCGGCCGTCCTCCAGACGCACCGAATCGCCGAGCACTACACCGCCGCAGCGGCTTAGCGCCTCGCTGGCGGCAAGCGCCTGCAGTGCCGCCTGCGAAGCGTCCGGCGGCACATAGAGCAGCACAGGCTTGCCCGGCGCTACCGCGTCCGCAAGCTGCTGCGCCTGACGAAGGATGGCCGCCGCCGCAGCGGGCGGCCATCCTTCGGCGAGCGCGTCGAGGCTGAAGCCCGACGCGTAAGGCCCAAGCTTCACGAGCAGCTCGCGCAGCTCGTGGAGGGCCTGCTCCAGCGTCCGTCCGGGCATCGGACGCAGCCGGCAAAACAGCGGCAGCCGGTGCCCCGCGCCGCGCCGCAGCCGCTGAACGATGCGGTCGACGCCATCGTTCTCGTAGCCATCCGGGTAGACGATAGCCTCCTCCCCGGCCTCCCTGATGATCGGTGCGGCGCTGCGCACCTCCCGGACCGTGACCGGCCCGATTTCGATGTAGCCGAAGCCGAATTGGGACAGCGCTTTGTGCGCCGTGCCATGCGGATCGAGCCCGCCGCTCAGGCCGACGGGGCAAGAAATCGGCACGCCCGCAAGGTCTCCCGCCAAAATCGGCGGCAGCTCCACATGCCCCATCGTCCGAATCACAAAAGCGCCGCCCGGCATCCGGCTGAGCGCTCCCATCGCATGGAGCGTGAAATCCCGCGCCAATTTCGCCGAAAGACGAAACAGCAACGGCCGAAAAATAGAATGATAGGACCAATCCGGCATAGGCCCACTCCTGTTCGCAGCATAATCTGGAAAAGTTTCTCTTTTCAGTATACAGGTTTCCGCCGTTTTCTTCCTTACAAAATTAAACGTAGGGCTAATAGGCTGTACCTCCAAGGAACTGCAACCGTTCGCAAAGCTGCTTGACGCCGAAGATGGCGCGGCCGTTCGATAAGCAGCACGGGCAGCCAACGGGACCCTCAATTGGGGACGCTGCCATTCGTGAACCGGCTTGGCAAGCCTAACCCCCGAAAAGCCTGCGAAAGTGCAGGCTTTTTCCGTGAAAATGGTTCATTTTGAGAAAAAACCTGCGATTGTGCAGGAATTCTTGATCAAAATGGGTCTAAGCGCGTGTATTCGCTGAAAAGCCTGCACTTTTGCAGGAATGTTTCGTTTCAAGTGCCTCATCGAGCAAAAAACTGCACTTTTGCAGGCTTTCTGCATGCGGCGCTACCAAGTAGATGAGAAGCTGCTTGACGCCGAAGATGGCGCAGCCGTTCGATAAGCAGCATGGGCAGCCAGCGGGACCCTCAATTGGGGACGCTGCCATTCGCGAACCGGCTTGGCAAGCCGAATCCCCGAAAAGCCTGCGAAAGTGCAGGCTTTTTCCGCGAACATGGTCCATTTTGAGAAAAAACCTGCGATTGTGCAGGAATTCTTGATCAAAATGGGTCTAAGCGCGTGTATTCGCTGAAAAGCCTGCACTTTTGCAGGAATGTTTCGTTTCAAGTGCCTCATCGAGCAAAAAACTGCACTTTTGCAGGCTTTCTGCATGCGGCCCTGCCAAGCAGATATACTCCCGCCTGGCGCGCCAGTTTTTCGACAGTCCGACTTCGCAGGCTTTCTGCGCGCGCGTAGTCCGCCCCCCTGCCAACGTCAAAAAGCGCGATTGGCACCCGCTGCTCTCATGCCAATCGCGCCTGCACAGCGCCCGTTGTCCGAACCGGGCGCCAGGAGTCTGCATCTATGCCGCTTACGCTGCATAGAATCCGTCATTTTGCATATTCGGACAGACGCCTAGCTTCTGTCCACCGTAACTTCCGCGTCGGCGAAAAACTTCGCCGTCGCCAGGGAAGCTGCGCCGAGGACGGCCGAGCGCACGCCAAGCTGCGAGAACTCAACCGTCAGCTGCTTCCGCGGATGCGGCAGGGAACGCTGCTCCAGCAGCGCCAGCAGCGGCCGCTTGAGCCACTTCTCGGCTCCGGCCAACCGGCCGCCGAGAATAATAAATTCGGGGTTGTAGGCGTTGATCACGCCTATGACGCCAACCCCGAGGTAGTATCCGAGCCGCTCGAACAGCCGGACGGCAGCTTCGCTGCCTTCGTCCGCCAGGCGCAGCAGCTCGTCCACATCCGCTCCGTCCTCACCGCGGATCAGCCCGAGATCCCGCGCGTGCTTTTGGAGCGCGAGCTCGGATGCATACAGCTCCCAGCACCCCATGCTGCCGCAGCGGCACTTGGGACCGTCGTGCTGGATCGAGATGTGCCCGATCTCGCCGGCAAAACCGCTCGCTCCCCGGTACAGCTCGCCCTTAATAATAATGCCCGCGCCGATGCCGATCCCGATGCTGATATAGATCAGGTTCGCCGCTTCCTTGCCGGCGCCGAACTGCCGCTCGCCTACGGCCCCGGCATTCGCCTCGTTGTCGATCACAACCGGGATGCCGAACTCCGCCTCCACCATCTTCTGCAGCGGCACGTTCTCCCAGCCGAGATTCGGCGCGAACAGCAGATTGCCGTTCTCGTCGCAGATGCCCGGGAGCCCGATGCCGATGCCGACGATGCCGTACACGCTGTCCGGCGCCCGGCGAATGAGCTCGCGGATGCTCGCTTTCATCACTTCCACTACGTTGTCCACCGTATCGTTGTTATGCTGCACCGTGTATGCTTCGATCACTTTGCCGGTCAAATCGGTGAGAACGGCCAGGCAATCGTCCACCCCGAGGTCGATCCCGACGGCGTATCCTGCCGCTCCGTTAAACAGCAGCATCATCGGCTTGCGGCCGCCGCTCGATTCGCCCGCCCCGATTTCCCCGACCAGGCTGCTTTCCATAAGCTCGTTCACCAAGCTGGATACGGTCGCTTTCGTCAGCCCCGTCATTTCCGCAATCCGCGCGCGGGAGATCGGCGAATTCATGCGGATATGGCGCAGCACGATCGATTTATTTATTTTTTTAACCAGGTTCAAATCCCCTGTTTGCTTCATGACAAGCCCCCAACTGTGCGCTATTCGTCTGCCTTTTTTAGTATGAACTGATTTTAACACGATCGTCTGCTCATTGCACGGACTAAGTTTGTTTAATGAATTTACAAACTTTATGAATGATGATATGATTACAGCATAAGCATTTATTAATTCATGATTCCGGAGGTAGAGTCGATGAGCTATTTTGACAACATTCAAAAGATCAAGTATGAGGGCAAGACTTCCACGAACCCGCTTTCTTTTAAATTTTACAATCCCGACCAGATCGTTCTGGGCAAAAGCATGCGGGAGCATCTGCGTTTTGCAATCGCTTACTGGCACTCCTTCTCGGCCAACGGCTCCGACCCGTTCGGCAGCGGTACGGCGCTGCGCGCCTGGGACAAATACACAGGCATGGATCTGGCAAAAGCGCGCGTCGAAGCTTGCTTCGAGCTGCTGAACATTTTGGACGTGGACTACTTCGCTTTCCACGACCGCGACATTGCGCCTGAAGGCGACTCGCTCCGGGAAACGAACGCGAACCTCGACGAGATCGTCGCGCTGATCAAAGACAACATGAAATCCAGCGGCAAAAAGCTGCTCTGGAACACGGCAAACATGTTCACCAACCCGCGCTTCGTTCATGGCGCAGCTACTACGAACAATGCTGATGTGTTCGCCTATGCCGCAGCGCAAGTGAAAAAAGCGCTGGAGCACGGCAAAGAGCTCGGCGCTGAAAACTACGTTTTCTGGGGCGGCCGCGAAGGCTACGAAACGCTGCTCAACACGGACCTCGGCCTGGAGCTCGACAATCTTGCGCGCTTCCTGCACATGGCCGTCGACTACGCCAAAGAAATCGGCTTCGACGCGCAGTTCCTGATCGAGCCGAAGCCGAAGGAGCCTTCCAAGCATCAATACGATTTTGATGCGGCGACGACGCTCTCGTTCCTGCAAAAGTACGACCTGCTGCCTCACTTCAAATTGAACCTTGAAGCGAACCATGCGACGCTTGCGGGCCATACCTTCGAGCACGAGCTGCGCGTAGCGCGGATCAACGGCGTACTCGGTTCCATCGATGCGAACCAGGGCGATATGCTGCTCGGCTGGGATACCGACGAGTTCCCGACCGACCTGTACGCGACGACGCTGGCGATGTACGAGATTTTGCTTAACGAAGGCGGCATCGGCCGCGGCGGCGTGAACTTTGACGCCAAAGTGCGCCGTACTTCCTTTGAACCGTCCGACGTCGTCTATGCTCACATCGCAGGTATGGATTCTTTCGCACGCGGCTTGCAGGTTGCCGCCAAATTGATCGAAGACCGCGTCTTCGACAACATTCTCGACACGCGCTACGCTTCCTTCAAATCCGGCATCGGCGCGGATATCGTGTCCGGCAAAGCGAACTTCAAGACGCTCGAAGCCTATGCGCTGCAAAACGGCAGCATCGTCAACCAATCCGGCCGCCTCGAGTTGATCAAGGCTACGGTGAACCAATACATCACCAACGTATAATGCAAAAGCAAAGGAACCTCCCGCACCGGGGGGTTCCTTTATTTTTGCCGCACTTTCGCAGGCTTTGCCGGCGAATGTTCCGGGCGAAAGAACCATAAGTAGAAAACCCGCGATAAATAGAGCGTCGCCCACACGCTGAGAAACGTCCAGATCGGCTTCCAGGCGTAGTAATCGATCAGTTTCGTATATTTTTCGATGAGCGATTCCACGATCGTGATGCCAAGCGAGAATAGCGTAATGTAAAGAAAACGGGTTACGCGCCGCTTTTGTTCCGGATAAAGCATATTCATGTAGACGGCGACAGTCGGATAAGCCAAAAATTCGAATGTGAAGCTCGTCATATTTTTGTGCAGCCCCCTGACCGGATAAGTCAGCCACCCCATTTGGACAACGACAAGTCCGAATATCCAGTTGACCAGCTGCTGGAACAGAAATACGGCCTGCGCTTCCCTCCGCCAATCTTTGGGAACGAACAGCAGCGCCGTCACGCATATCAACCATACGACCACAAAAATGATTCGCTCCGCCGTCAACGCCCGTCATCCTCCTGCCGCTTCGTCTTCTGAAAATACCATCTGCCGTACATCCGCGAAAGGTTCATTCCCGCTAAAAAAACGGCGGCATTCAGCCAGATGTTAAAATGTTCATACCTGACAAGCTGTGTAAACAAGGTTAGTGAATAAACGTAAAGACAGCTTGCGGTAACAAAAAGCGCCTGATACGTGGCTTTGTTAAGCAAACTGCCCTTCTCCGGGTAATATAAATAAAAAATCGCAGTAATCAAGGGGAACAGCACATAATTGTTCGTAAAATTGCCGCCCGTCGCCTGCGGAAACTCACGCACCGGGTTCGCGATGAAATTGTTTTCCACAAGAAGCAGGCTGGAGATCCAGGTCAGGAACTGACTCGATAAAAATACGAGCACCGCCTCGCGCACCCGGGCTCTGGGCACCAGCAGGAGAGCCGCAATCAGGCATACTATCCAGACAGCCGCGAGCACTATGCGCCCCAAGATCATTCGTTCTCACCCTTCGGGAATAAATCATATTCTCCCAATATTCCCTTATTGCGCGAAAATATCCATGGAACGAGCTTCTTTTTGCTCAATTGAGTCCTCAAGCGCGGCTGCGTTCCAAGATCCGTCTTCGTTGTTGTCACGAACCGTTTTTTGCAGCACGAAGGAGGACATCGTCAGAAACAAAGCCGTGACTGCGTAATAGCCTTGCACCGACAGCGGCTGCTGAAGGTTGACGATGCCGACAAACATCGCGAGCAGTGCACAAACGAAAGCGCTCCAGGCCATGAAAGTGAATGCCGCCGTATTGCGTTTACGGGAAGAATGCCCGTCTTCCATGTTGTCCCGGACGACTTTTTGCAGAACGAATGCCGACATGGTCAAAAATAATGCGCTGACCGCATAATACCCTTTTACGCTAAGCGATTCTTCCAATGTATAAATCCCGATGAACATCGCCAAAAAAGCGGCGATAAACGATGCCCATGCCATAAACGAAAATGCTGCCGTATTTCTTTTCCGATTTGTATCCATCTTCCATTCCTCCATCAGGTTGCTTGCCGCAACGCGTTATGTACGATTACTTGAACTTATTGTAGGACAGACCGGCCGATTCAAATAGTACTAACTTTAAATAGTACTGAAGCGATCGCAAGCATAATTTGGGCTAGACATACACCTATTGCGGATAGGCGGAATACGTTAAAAGTAATGAAGTACAGGAACGTCAGGAGGAATTTCCGCATGCAGATTCATGTAGTTCAACGTGGTCAGACATTATACAGAATCGCTCAAACTTATGGGGTAACGGTGGGGGATATTACGGAGGCCAACCAAATAGCTGCGGCTCAGTCGCTCGTCATCGGACAGGCTCTGGTTATTCCGATCGTCGGCTCGTATTACCGGGTGATGCCCGGCGACACTTTACAGTCGATCGCCCAAAAATTGGGCGTCGCCGCGCAAACGCTCGCTTCGCTCAACGACCTCAGTCCGGATCAGCCGCTTGAAGCAGGCTCCGCTTTGTACATTCCGCCGGCGCCAAGGCGCGATGCCGAGGTCAATGCTTATCTGGAACCTCACGGGCATCATGTGTCTGCGCCGCTGCTGAATTCGGCCCGCGAGGCGGCGCCGAATCTTACGTATCTCGCCCCGTTCAGCTTCCGTATTTTACGCGACGGCTCGCTGCAGGCGCCCCCTTTGAACGGCCTGGAATCGATTGCCGCGCAGTCGCAGGTCACGCTGATGATGGTTGTTACGAATTTGGAGAAAAGCCAGTTCAGCCCGCAGCTTGGGCATTTGATTTTGAACGACTTAACGATTCAGAACCGTTTGCTCGAAAATATTAAGGCAACCGCCAAGCGGTACGGCTTCCGGGATATTCATTTTGACATCGAGCATCTGCGGCCTGATGACCGTCTGGAGTACAACCGCTTTTTGCGGAAAGCGGCGGATCAGCTCCACCGCGAAGGGTATCTGATGTCGACTGCGCTGGCCCCCAAGACGAGCTCCGCGCAGACAGGCGAATGGTATACGGCGCACGATTACAAAGCGCACGGGCAAATCGCCGATTTCGTCATCATTATGACGTATGAGTGGGGCTACAGCGGGGGGCCGCCCATGGCCGTTTCGCCGATAGGGCCGGTGCGCAAAGTGCTGGAGTATGCGCTCAGCGAAATGCCCGGCTCGAAAATTATGATGGGACAAAATTTGTATGGCTACGACTGGACGCTGCCTTACGTGCATGGCGGGAAGTTCGCCAAAGCGATCAGCCCGCAGACGGCGATCGATCTGGCTCGCAGGCACAGAGCGAATATTTTGTACGATCATAGGGCGCAAGCCCCGCACTTTCACTATTGGGATCCGTCCGGAAAAGAACACTCCGTCTGGTTTGAAGACGCCCGCTCGATTCAGGCGAAATTTCTTTTGCTGAAGGAACTGGGTCTAAGGGGCATCAGCTATTGGAAGCTCGGTCTCAGCTTTCCGCAAAACTGGCTGCTGCTGGAGGACAATTTTAACATTGTAAAACGGTGAGGAACGACCGGTACAGACAACCATGTCCGCAGCTGGAATCTCGCCGGGCCGAATAAATTTCCTGCGGGATGGGAATAGTAAATCTGCCTATTTTGACGCACATTTGAGCGAGTCGGAGGTATGCATGATGATTCCGCGGCTGTATACGAAGTTGGCGCTGTTGTCGTTTTTGTGCTTTGCCGCCGCTGTCGGAGCAGGGCATAGCCATTCCCCGGAAGCTGCCGGCGGCAGCGCTTCGCCGCTCGGTTCGGGCGTTCCACCCTCGTACGCCGGTTATTCCGAACGTCCGCCGGAGCCTGCCGCACATTCCGCAGCGGGTCGCAGCGGCTATCTCGGATTGCTCGGGCTGCTCGGCCTTATCGGGCTTCCCCGCGCGCGGAACAGCCGAAGCCGGGTCGAATGAGATAAACCTCTATCGAAGCTTTCGAAGATGTGGTAAAAGGAGCAAGACCTTCAAAACAGGTCTATGCTCTTTTTTGCATTCACGGGCCGTAAACAAAAGTTTACTCAATGGACATATGTTTATAAATGATTTACAATGAAAGCAGACCTGCACAGAAAGGAGCATGCCATGGACCGGGAACAGCAAATTTTGGCGCTTATCCGTCAAAACCCGTTCATTTCGCAAAATGATATCGCCGGCAGCGTCGGCATTTCGCGCTCTGCAGTAGCCGGTTATATCGCCACGCTCATGAAAAAGGGCTTCATCCGCGGACGCGCTTACGTGATCGCCGATGAGGGTGCCGTAATGTGCATCGGCGGCGCCAATCTGGACAGCAAGGCGGCGAGCAAGCAGCCGATTCGCCTGGCTTCCTCGAACCCCGTCACGCTGACGGAGTCCTGCGGCGGAGTTGCGCGCAACATCGCCGAGAATCTCGCCGGACTGGGATGCCGGACCGCGCTCATGACCGTTGTCGGCGACGACAAAGCCGGGATGTGGGTGCTTGAGGAGACGAGGAAGCGCGGCGTTGACGTCAGCCAATCGGTTGTGCTGCCTGGCGAGAATACAGGCACTTATACAGCGCTGCTCGATGCGGGCGGCGATATGTTTTTAGCTTTTGCCAATATGGAAATTTACGATACGTTCACCCCGGAGCTGCTCAAGGAAAAATGGCCGCATATTGCCGCCTCCAAGCTTGCGATTGCCGATACCAATCTGCCGGAGAGCAGCCTGGGCGAATTGGTCAAGCGCTGCGCCGAGGAAGGGGTTCCGCTGTTTATCGATCCCGTCTCTTCGGAAAAGGCGAAAAAACTGCCCGCACAGCTGCAGGGGGTAACGGCGATTTTCCCGAACCTGGAAGAGGCTTGCCAGTTGGCGGGAGCAGCCATTACCGAACAAGCCGAGCCCGCTTTTATTGAAGAACTGGCGGCAGCCATCCGCAAGCGCGGCGTGCAGCATGTCCTGATTACGCTCGGCAAGCAAGGCGTCTTTTACCATGGCGAGGAAGGCATCGTGCAATTCTCCCCGATACCGACGGAAGTCGTTGAAGTTACAGGCGCGGGGGATGCTTTCGTAGCGGGCGTCGCTTACGGTATTTTGCAGGAGCAATCGTTTATCGAAGCGTGCAAATTCGGCGTCGCCGCTGCCCACATCACTTTGCAAACCAACGAATCCGCCGCAGGCGGGCTGAACGGCCAACTGCTGCTTGATATCGTACAAAAACATTCATTTTAAAAGGAGAGTAACCGACCATGAACTCTTATTTGACTTTTACCGACGAAGTAAAAGAAGCGCTGGACACGGGCAAGCCCGTCGTCGCTCTGGAAACGACGATCATTTCCCACGGCATGCCGTACCCGCAAAATATCCAGATGGCGAATAAAGTGGAGCAGATCATTCGCGATAACGGCGCCGTTCCGGCCACGATCGGCATCATGAACGGCAAAATCAAAATCGGCTTGAACGAACAGGAGCTGGAAGCTTTCGCGACCAGCCAGGATGTCGACAAAGTGAGCCGTCGCGACTTCCCTTATATCCTGTCGTCAGGCCGTATCGGCGCTACGACTGTGGCCGCTACGATGATCGGCGCTGCACTTGCCGGAATCGAAGTGTTTGCGACCGGAGGCATCGGCGGCGTACACCGCGAAGGCGAAACGACGATGGACATCTCCGCCGACTTGACGGAACTGGCGCAAACGAACGTAGCCGTTGTGTGCGCCGGAGCCAAATCGATCCTCGATATCGGGCGCACGCTCGAATATTTGGAGACGCACGGCGTTCCTGTTGTCGGATACAAAACAAGCGAGTTCCCGTCCTTTTATGCCAGGGAGAGCGGTTATGGCGTCGATTTCCGCCTGGACGAGCCGGCACAAGTCGCCGACATGCTGCGGACCAAATGGTCGCTGGGCTTGCAAGGCGGCGCCATCGTCGCGAACCCGGTGCCTGAGGAATCGGCAATGAACCATCTTGAGATCGAAGGCGTTATTCGCCAGGCGCTGAACGAAGCCAAAGAGCAGAACATTACCGGCAAAAAGGTCACTCCTTTCCTGCTGGCCCGCATCAAACAGTTGACCGACGGCAGAAGCCTCGCGACCAACATCGCCCTCGTCTACCACAACGCACAAGTCGCTGCGCAAATCGCCGTGGCACTGAAGCAAAAATAAGCTTGAGCGGGGCCGCGTCGTTTCAAGGCCGATTGACTCGCTGCTCCGCACAAAAAAAAGATGCTGCGCTTAATTCTAAGCAGCATCTTTTTTTGTGCGCAGCTATTCCGTGACCCACACCGTCTTTTGCTCAAAAGGTGTGCGTTTGGAATTCGGCACGTCTCCCTCGGGATAGCCGATGTAGATAAAACCGACCAGCTCCTCCGCTCCTGTAAGGCCGAACGTTTCTTTCATCTTCGGATGGTAGGTCGGCGCACCCGTCCGCCAAATCGTGCCAAGCCCCAGCGCGTGGGCTGTCAGCAGCATATTTTGCACCGCGGAGTGCGCCGCGGCGTATTCCTCGATCGCCGGCACTCCGGCCAGGCCGGCGGGCGTTACGGCGACCGCGATCACGACCGGAGCGCGGAACGCTTTTTTCTCCTGCGCGCTGCGCAGCTGCGCCAGCTCTTCCCCGGGCAGCGCGCCCGCCTCAGCGGCCGCGACTTCCGCGTAGCCGCGGCCAAGCAGCTTCCGACCGTCGCCGGTCATGACCCAGAAGCGCCACGGCTCGGTTTGCCCGTGATTCGGCGCCCATACGGCCGCTTCCAGTATTTCCTCAATGAAACGGACCGGCACCGGATCCTGCTTCACTTTTCCAACACTGCGGCGCTGGCGGATGGCTTCTTTTATTTCCATGGCTTCATTCACTCCCGCTTTCTCATCTCAGTGATAAACATTCTCATCTACTATATTGTGCACGAATGCGCGGCATTTCGCAAATGCGTGCAACAAAAACAAGCGCCCATACGTTTATTCCATATGCGGTCGGCCGCTGTCATGTGGCACACACCGCGCGCCGGGAGCTGTGCGCGGTGCTCATGCGGGAAGCCTGGCCGCTCTCGAGGGGGATCCCCTCGCATTGGCTAACCCCTCCGATACCCGCAAACAGATTCGGTGGCCTGCCGGAAAAAACGCACCTCTGAGCACGCTCATGAACGAAAAATGCCGGCCGGTGGCACATCACCGATAAGCCCTGGTCGCAGAAAACCCGCAAATGTCAGGCAGTGGAGTTACCCCCACATTAGAGGAGATAGCCACAATCTGCCTGGCTGCACGAAAAATTCCTGCAAAAATACAGGAATTTGCGTCCTTGATCGCTGGCCACGAACAATTCCTGCAAAAGTGCAGGCTTTTCACCGAACACATAGACTTATACTCACTTTCAGCGAAAATTCCTGCACTTTTGCAGGTTTTTCGCCAAAACAAGCCAACTCCACGGAAAAAACCTGCACTTTCGCAGGTTTTCTCTCTAGCAAGCTGCTTCCTGCCCAGTTGTGCAGTTCCACGACCTACACCGGGAGAGGCGCACGAAAAGCGGCTATCCTCCAAATTGCCACACTCGCCCCCTAGCCCCCACAGAGTGTCGCGACTTGCTCGGGCAGCCTGCACATTTGCAGGAATATTTTCGTGGCCGGCGTATCCATCGAGCATACTTTTGCGGGTTTTCTTCGCGCCGCGCCACCATAACCAGGCTGTTTGTGTGACCGGCTCCGGCGTACGGGTTTCCGGGCAGCCTGAAATTTGGGGCTCAACCCCATCATCGGCAGGAATTCCTGTATTTTCGCAGTCTTGGCGGGTTGCCGAGCCACGTGACTTCTTTCGGCATGACGGATTTCAGACTTTTCGTTACAGCTTGTTTGGCTGTATGGGCCTCGATTGGAAATCTGCAAGCACTGTCGCACTTAGCTTGACAGTTCATCGCATTGAGATAAACCTCTATCGAGGTCTTTCGAAGATGAGCGACCGCGTTTATTAGGTAAAAAAAGACCCCTGGCGGTTGATCGCCGGAGCCCTTTTATTTCTTTTTTGCGTGAGAACCGTCGCATTATCCTTGTTCGTTTTGAGTGCTGCCGCATGCGCATTGAGCCATGGGAAGAGCCTCCCTTCCGGTTGGTTCGATTCTCACTCTCATTACAACAATTTGACAATGACAGCGTAATTGTAGCAATCTATAATTAAGGCTGTCAGCCCGCGCCAGCTCACATAGCAGCAGATTTGCAGGGTTTCATACTTATGCTTGACCCGAACCATCCATTATTTTCAGGAGGTACTTATGAAAAAATCTTTATCCATCATCGCACTCGGCACAATGGCTCTCTCTTTCTATACAGCTGCAGCGCTCGTAGATCCGGCAGGAAAGGCTGCCGCCGCGGCCTCAAAAACGTCCGCTGATTTTCAGGATTTGAAAGATAGCGACGCAAGCCTGAAAGCCAAGATCGACAGTCTGCTGGCGGCAGGCGTTTTTGAAGGCGTGTCCGACACGTCATTCGGCATCAACGAAAATATGACCAGGGCACAGTTCGCAAAAGTGGCCACGCTCATTTTCGGCATCAAGGTAGACCCTGCCGTCAAGGTTTCCAGCTTCACGGACGTGACCGCCAATGACCCGGCCAACGGTTGGGCGATTCCTTACATCGAAGCAGCCAAAAAAGCCGGGCTGATCGATGGCGTAACGGACACGACTTTTGCTCCCGGCGATAAAGTGACGACCGGTCAGTTGGACACTATTCTTTTGAAAGGTTTGGGCAAAAAGGTGAGCACGGCCGGCAGCCCCTGGTTTGCGGACGCAGTCAAGCAGGCTTCTGACCTTGGCATTCATCCGGCGGGCAAAACAGGCGATGCCGCTGCGGACCGCAAGGACCTCGTCGTGAGCTCCTACGCTGCTCGGCCGAATCCGGTGAAGCCGCCGGCGGAAACGGCGACCCCGGTATCCGTCAGCTCCGTCCAGGCTTCGAGCGACAAAACGAAGGTGCAAGTCACACTCAGCAAGGAAGTCGACACGACAAAAGCCACGCTTGCTTTGAGCAAAGGAACGACAGCCGTTCCGGCTACAACGGAGTGGTCCAGCGACAAAAAATCCGCCGTTTTGACTCCGAAGGACGGCGCTCTGACCGCGGGAGACTACACGGTTACGCTGGGCGGCCTTGACACGGCGGCTACCCGCATGTTTTCGATTGCCGCTTCCACAACGGCGGGCGGCACCGATTACAGCTCCGCTCAAACTTACGATCTGGGCAATGTGATCGACAGCGGTTTGACGGCCTCGGCTACGGGCTTGAACGGATTGGAAACCAAGGCAAATGCCGAAAACCCCGCCGTCAGCAAGCTTGCCAAGGAAATTGTGATCAAAGCGACAACCGCCGCAGGCGAAGAAGTCGCGATGCCGGGAATGGTTCAGTCGATCGCTTCTTCCAATCCGAGCGTGGTTAAAGTAGGCGTATCCGCCGACCACCGCGGCTATGCCCTCGGCAACAAAGCGGGCACGGCAACGGTCAGCGTCGCTTTCAAAACGATCAACAATGAAGTGAAGAAC
Organism: Paenibacillus sp. sgz302164; assembly: GCF_056120505.1. NCBI lineage: Bacteria > Bacillati > Bacillota > Bacilli > Caryophanales > Paenibacillaceae > Paenibacillus > Paenibacillus sp. sgz302164. Next base: position 72,709 of record NZ_JBVYOL010000010.1, read on the forward strand.
ATGCAGGTCACGGTCAACGTCAAAGCCGATCCTGTCCAGGCCAAGCAAATCAAGGTCGGCAACACTTCTTACGACTACACGCTTGCCGGCTCCGCTTCGTTCAATGCCTTCACGGCGATGGACCTGACCATCACGGACAACTACGGCATTCAGTATGAAAAAGGGGACGTGCCGAAATACAATTTTGCGCTGGGCTCGCTGCTGATTACAAATGATGTTCAGGGCGACTCGAGCAAAGGGGCTGCAGGCACCGTATCGGTAGATCAGGACGGCACTGTCCGCGTGACAGGCAACGTCACTTCGTTCGAATTGACCGCTGTGCTGCCGAGCGGCGACAAAGCCACGACTTACGTCCACGTGAAGTAAGACAACAAAAAAACGCCTCCGGCCCTTGCGGGTTTGGGAGGCGTTTCATTTTGCACTTTTTTAAGCCAGCGTATAAAATTTTTCAAGCTGTCCGACAATTTCGCTTTCGGAAGCGTCGACGATCACTTGGTACTGCGGTTTGTCCAGCAATTGAGCGATTTGCTCCGGGTACGTCTGCTCGATACCGCATTTTTCGATGGACTCGTTGAACTTGGCCGGATGCGCGGTAGCGAGCGTCACGCATACTTCGCCCGCGCCGTTGCATTTCTCATAGGCAGCTACGCCGCACGCGGTATGGGGATCAAGCAAATATCCGTTCTCCTTGTAGTACGTGCCGATCGTCCGCAAGCACTCGTCTCCGCCTACGCCGTGAGCGGCAAAATCGGCCTGCACCTGACGAAGCAGCTCCGCGTCGATGCGGATCTCGCCTTCGGCTTTGAATTTGGCCATATATTCCGAAACCTTTGCGGCATTTTCCCCTGTCAAATAGTACAAGTATCTTTCAAAATTGCTTGCCACTTGAATGTCCATCGACGGGCTGTACGTGCTGACGAATTCGCCCGGCTTGTACACTCCTTCATGGACGAACCGTTCCAGAATGTTGTTTTCGTTCGTAGCGAGGATCAGCTTGCCGATCGGCAGCCCCATTCTTTTCGCCAAATAGCCCGCAAAAATATCACCGAAGTTCCCCGTCGGAACGCTAAAATTCAGCTTTTCAGCACCGGAAGGCTTGGCTGTGCGGAAATACGCATAGAAGTAGTACACGGTTTGCGCCAAAATACGGACGAAATTGATCGAATTGATTGCCCGCAGGTGGTATTTGTTCTTGAAATCCACATCGCCGAACAGGTCTTTAATGATTCCCTGGCAGTCGTCGAATGTTCCTTTGACCGACAGGTTGAGCACATTGTCCGCGTGTACGGTCGTCATTTGCAGCTCCTGTACTCGGCTCACTTTTTGGTGCGGGTGCAAAATGCAGATGCGGATGCCTTCCTTGCCTCTGACGCCTTCGATAGCGGAAGCGCCCGTATCGCCGGAAGTCGCTCCAAGGATATGAATAATTTTGTTCTGCTTCTTGGACACGTAAGAGTACAGATTGCCCAGGAACTGCAGCGCAACATCTTTAAAAGCGAATGTCGGACCGTGGAACAGTTCCATCACATGCAGGTTGTCCGAAATTTTGCGGACAGGCGTCACTTCAGGGTCGCGGAACGTCGAGTAGCTTTGACGGATCAGCTCCTTCAGATCCTCCTGCGGAATTTCGTTATTGGTAAAGTACGAAAAAATCTCATAGGCCAGTTCCTGGTAGGACAACTGCTCCATTTGCTTCAGCTTGTCCTGCGGGATTTGCGGGATTTCGCTCGGGATCAATAGCCCTCCGTCGTCCGCCAATCCCATCAATACCGTATCGATGAACCCGATTTTATCAACTTTGCCTCGCGTACTTTTAAACTCCATAGTCATCCGTTGCCAAGAACTTATAAAAGTCTATAAATCCTTGTTTGCTTCCTGCTTCAACGTGTCCGCTTTTGCCAGAGCTACTCGCGTTTGATATAACACTCCACAGGCGTAAATTCGGATGCAACGAATCCTACATATTGACGATGACGTTTACGTGTCAGCCCGCCAATTTAGATAGATTGATCGCCGCATTCAAGTCACGATCCATCATTAATCCGCAAGTGCATTCGTAGATGCGGTCAGATAGTTTCAGATTCTGCTTAACCTGACTACAACATGAACACAATCTTGATGATGGGAACCATTTATCAGCTTGCAAAAATTTCGCGCCGATCTTCTCGCACTTGTATTTCATCTGCCGCACAAACTCATGCAGCTTCTGTCCGGCTATCGCCTTGCTCAAGTGGCGGTTCTTCATCATTCCGCTCACATTCAAATTTTCCATCACTACAGCGCTCGGCTTGGTTTTCGCTATTGCGCTTGTCGCTTGATGAATGTGGTTGGTACGGATATTCGTTAGTTTCCGATGAAGCAAACGCATTGACTTTTCGACTTTTACAAGATTGCATGTCTTGACAAAACGATTCCCCTCCTTGTTCATCTCGTATTTACGGGAAGCCTTGCGCTGCAACCGACGCAAGCGTTTCTCCGTCTTTCTTACGGCAGCAGACTTATTGATGTTCTTAAACACCATCCCATTACTGCATACCGCCAACTCTTTTATCCCTACATCAATACCTATGGCTTCGCCCGATCGTTCCAGCTTCTCCTGCTCCTGTTCAATGCCCACAGAGACATACCAATACTTCCCGTCAAACGATACGCGCGGATTACTATACTTCACACCAACGGGAAGTTGTTCGGATGTTGCTACCCAGCCGATCTTCTCAAGTAACGCTTGACCGTTTCCGACCTTCAACTTCTCCGTATCCTGATAAAATGCAGGTTTGGAACGCTTTTTGCTCTTGAACTTCGGCTTCCCCGCATGTCCCTTGAACATGTTCCTGAATGCTTCACAAACGTCTTTGACAGCTTGTTTCGCCACGTTGTTGGACACTTCGTATAGCCACGCATATTCTTCTGTCTGTTTGAGCTTCGTCAGTTCTTTCCGCAAGTCTCCGTCAGGAATGAACTTCCCGCCGTTCTGGTAATTTTCTTCCTGTCGGGCAAGCGCCCAATTGTACACCCACCGAGCCGTTCCAGCCGAACGCCACAACTGTTGTTCCTGTTCAGGAGTTGGCCGAATTCTGACCTTTTTCGCCAAAATCATCTTCCATCAACTCCTTGAGCAGTTTCCTGGCTTTATTCGCCCGCTTTCCTTTCAATCGACAACTGAATACTATAACGATCTGTTGTAGTTGATGCCGCTGCCAATATCCAAAATGATCTTTTATCCCAATATAACATTATAACAAATATTATAGAGATTATAATAGTTTAAATGGGATTTACATGACTGTTTTCGAACCCCCTCATAAACTTATTGATCCTATTATAACAGAAAATCAATTCTTCTCCGCAAAAGCAAAAAAGCCGGTTCGGCGAAAACCGGCCGGCAGGGGAATGCTAACGCACATCGGTTATTGCCGCAAACGGCCATACGGTGCCCAGCACATAAGACAGGGCAAGCAGCAGCGCTATGCACAGCAAATACAAGCCGTCAAAAGCCGAATAGCCTATCGTGTAGTAATACGTCCGCAGCTTGCCGACCGAGAAGCGTTTCGCTTCCATGGCGACGGCTGTCCGGTGAGCGCGGCGGATGCTTTGGGCGAGCAGCGGAATCGAATACATGCGCAGCGTCGCATACCAGCCGGTAAGCGGATTCCGCCGTTTGCGGCCGCGAATTTTGAGCGCGTAACGTAGCGTCTGGAACTCTTCGATCAGCGTCGGAATCATCCGCAGGGCGGCCAGGAAGCTGTACGCGTACTTGGGAGGCACTTTCCACTGCTGCATAAGCGAATAAAACAGGGCGACAGGCCGCGTCGTCAGACTGAACAGCAGCCCGACCGAAGCTATCTGCAGCGCCCGAAGGCCAAGATGAACGCCCCTGTAAAAGCTCTCTTCGGTGATGTGGATAATCCCGTACCGGAACCAGGTCGTGCTTCCGCTGCCGAACATCGTCATCCCTGACGCCGACGAAATGAATATGAGCGCGAAGGGAGAAATATACAGCATCAGCCGCCTCATGGGATGGCCCGTGAACAGCAGCAGCGGGAGAATCGTTCCCAACGTTAAATAGATCATAACATTGACATTATGAGTCAGCACCACCACCGCAAATAAGGCGATGGAGGCGATCAGCTTGATGCCCGGGTTTACCCGGTGCAGCCATGTTTCGCGATATGTGAACGTCAGTTGCACAGGACGGCCCCTCCTTCCGCGGCGGCGGCGAATGCCGCGAGGAACTGCTGCGGCGATTGGTCCGTCACGCGGCCTTCTGCAACGTGCCATACCCGGCTCGCGCAGCGGCGTATGATTTCATGATCGTGCGTCACCATGACGATCGCAGTTCCCGTGCTGCGCAACTGCTCCAGCATCCCGAGCATGCGGAACGTATTGCGCGCGTCCAACCCGAACGTCGGCTCATCCAGCAGCACAACGCGCTGCCCCCGCACGAGAGCCGACGCCACGCTCAGCCTGCGCTTCTGCCCCATGGAAAGCTGGAACGGATGCCTGTCGCGAAGCCCGAGCAGGTCATACTGCTGCAGCAGCTTTTCCGTCAGACTTGGGGGCGCGTCCTCCAAGGAATAAGCGATTTCGTCCTCCACGGAGCCCGTCACGAACTGAAACTCGGGATTCTGGAACACGAAAGCCGCTTTGGCCGCGGCGTCCTCCACTTTTTTGCCCGTGACCCCTGCGATCGAGCAGAGCCCTTTGGTCCGGATCAGGCGCATGATGGCCAGGAGCAGCGAGCTTTTGCCCGCTCCGTTGTGCCCGGCGACGGCGATCCATTCCGCGGCACGGACGGATAAGCGATCCACATGGATCTTGATTTCTCCGCCGCGGATACCCTGGAAATCCCGCATCTCCATGAGAACTTCCCCGTCATGCGGCTTGACCTGCGGCGGCCCCTCGTCCCATGCGGTTTCCATCGGGCCCGCAGCGTAGTCGTCCCACACTCCCGGGTACCAGATCCCGAACTCCCGGAGCTTCGGTTTGTACTCCGCAAACACCGCCTCCGGCTTGCCGTCGGCCAGCACCTCGCCGTCTGGGGAAAGCACAATGATGCGGTCGATCAGATCGAGAATGCCGCCGATTTTGTGCTCCACGATCAGGAGCGTTTTTCCCGGGCTTGCGGCCCGGATCGTCTCCCACACCTGGCGCGTGCCCTCCTCGTCCAGTAAAGCGGTCGGCTCATCCAGGAACAGCACCTCCGGCTCCAGCGCCAGCACGCTGGCGATTGCGAGCCGCTGCTTCATGCCCTGCGAAAGCTGTTGAATTGGCGTATGAATATCGTCCAGATGAAGGCCTACCTTTTCGAGATAGCGGCGGATCAGCGCAGGCATTTGTTCCCGCGGAACCTGCATATTTTCCAGCACGAAAGCAATCTCTTCATCGACGTACGGCATGCAAAACTGGGTGTCCGGATCTTGGAAAACGTATCCCCAGCGTTCGGGGACCCGGAGCTCTTCCGCTTTCATCGGAATCTCCACGATGCTTGGAACCATCCCGCTCAGCACCTGCAGCAGGGTGGACTTTCCGCAGCCGCTCGGACCGAGCAGCAGCACTTTTTCTCCGGGGCGGAATGAAAAGGAAACCCCCTTGAATAAAAGGGGGGCATCGTCTCCGGGATATTTCAAACGTAGGTCGGTAACGCCGACTGCTGCATTTTGGATCATAAGCTTTACCTCAATTGGTCGTAATCTTTTTGGGACGCCGGACGGATGGCGTTGAGAACGCCCGTGCGCTCGATAGCCGCCGCCAAATAATAGGAGAAGAAGCCGGAGATCAGGATGCTGCCGAGCAGACGGAAGCCGATGAACAGGCAGTAGTTCCAGAAAGTCAGAGACTCGATGTAGCCGTAATAGGCGTCTACGATCAAGGACAGCAGCGCCGATCCGATCGAAGCCAGCACGACCACGCCTACGTTCGCCTTCCGGTACAGGACGATAGCAAACACGATTTCGGCTCCGAGACCTTGAAGCAGCCCGTATACCAGCGTGGAAATCCCCCATTCGCCGCCGAAGAACGTTTCAATCGTAGCGGCAGCAACCTCGGCGAGAATCGCAACGCCCGGCTTGCGGATGATCAGGAACGCGAACGTGGCGGCAATAAACCACATCCCGTAGCTGAGCTGCTCCGCCTGAAGCCCTATGGGTTTGAGAATATCGTAAATAGGGCCCCAAATTCTGTAAATAACGCCAAATACCGCCGCAATGACGATGGTCACCAGGATATCGGTCAATTTTAAAGCTTTGGATGAAGATTGCGCATTCGCCATCTTGCCATCAACTCCCTTTTCAATCTTAATATGCATTAAATGAATGTCCGGCAAACACGAAAAAGCCCACCGGGCATGCGGCAGGCATAAGTTCAGTGCAACTTTGAAGAAGCACACCATTCACTACGCTGGCATTACCCAGATCAGTTTGACGGTCAGCGGCATAAGGCCGCTATCTCAGCCTGACTTCATCAAGCACCCGTGTAGCTATTCATTTGGCTATACTTTATACGAAAAACACATTTTTCGCAAGGCTTTTTTTGCAGATTTGCCGCAGCATTTTTTTACAGCTTCGTTTTTATCGGACGGGCAGATTTACAAAGACCTACCGGAATGATTCACAAAAGATATGAATCCCCCGCTGACAGCGCCAAAAATCCGAACAGGGTTATCTTGATCCTGCGCGCATCACTCCAAGCGCAGATCGTGGAACTGCGCAACTGGGCAGGAAGCAACCGGGCAGAAAGCAGATTGGTACAGAGAAAACCTGCGAAAGTGCAGGTTTTTTCTGTAATAATCGTTTATTTTGGCGAAAAACCTGCAAAAGTGCAGGAATTTTCGCTGAAAGTGACTCGGGAGCCCATGTGTTCGGTGAAAAGCCTGCACTTTTGCAGGAATTGTTCGCGGCCAGCGATTACGGATGCAAATTCATGTATTTTTGCAGGTTTTCTTCGTGCAGCAGGCAGATGATGATAGCGATCGCCTCTGAACGCGAGGCTTTTTGGACAACCTGAAGACCGCCAAGCGAACTTGGCGGTCCTCTTCTCATATCGGCCGGCCGCTGTCACGCAGCGCAGCGCCGCGCTCCGGGAGCTGCCCGCGTATCAGCCAATGGCCTGCAGATGGCCGGCGTACTCCCGCAGGAGCCCGGTCTCGCGGTCCATTAATTCCTTGGTCTGCTCCAGAAACAGGGGCCAGCCCTCCTTTCTTCGCTGCAGTCCAAGTTTATACAGCTGCCAGAGGCGCTTTTTCCACAAGGTCTCCTCCTCTTCGAGCAGTGCCGGCCAATCCTTGTCTGACGCCGCAAATTCGCGGGGATACTGCTCGGCAAACTGCCTCGTGTATAGAAGCTGATGGAGGATGCCGCCGATTCTCAAGCAGTAGTAAACTTCCTGGCAGCGTTCCGTAAAGGAGCTATCATCTGCGGGCATGCTCTGCTGCAAATCGTCGAAAAGGGCCATGTAAGCCGAATGTCCGTGTTCGACGCCGGCTTTGAGCGCTTTTCCGGAAATAAACCGGCGGATTCGTTCAGCCGCGAGCCCGGTCACACTCTCCTTCCGTGAAGCATCGGTGGTGTGCAACCCGTCCATGAAGGCCGCACCATATACGCCTTGCAGCAGCTTTTGAAGAGGAGTCGGTCCGTTATAGGTGAGCACTGTCCCTCCGTCATCTAACAGAAAGGAATCGCCGACATAGGCCACGTCGTTATTTTCATCCAGTCCGTAGAGAATAATTACGTGCTGCCGGCCCGGATTTTCCAGGTATACCTTGTGAAAGCCGAGGCAGCTGCTGTTCACGAACAGCAGCGCCAAGTGGCCGGAGAGCAGCGTTTGCCGCAGATCGCGCAGCAGCTCCCTTTTCTCCTCTTCCCCGTCTATCCGAAAGTCATAGCGCATACGCGCAGGGCCGTGCAAAGCGAACTGCTGCAGCATAGCCTCGCCTGAACGGCCGACCCAGAAGGGCCTGTGCGCCGGGTCATATTCTACGTTCATCCCGTCGCACATGAAATATAGCTCTGCCTCGGAAATCGAATAACCGTAGTTCGAAGCAAGCGCGTTCCGGATGCTGCCGAACAAGCAGTGCGTGCCCGGTTGAATATGGACTTGAAGCATCGCGGAGGACATCTGCTATCCCTCCCCCAATGAAGACTTGCGTCTTTCAACCAACTGCTTCAGTCTCTCTATGGTACATATGTTTTCGAAGGTCAGCTCCTCTTCCGGGATGACAATCTGAAACCGATCTTCCAAAGCAACGACTAATTCGATTGCCATGATAGAGCCCAGATTGTAATTCCGCAGATCGGTCTTCTCATGAATGGCCGACATCGTCTCTGCGTCGATTCCTAAAACAGAGGCCACCACCTCGGTTAGCTCCTTGCTCTCTACAACGATCACTCCACTCACCCTTTCTGTTTTCATTGTGTATGCGCAAAAGCGGCTCCGCCCGCCGGGCTTCCGGGAAGCGTTTGGGCATATAACCGGCGCAAGGTCTGCTCCAGCCGATTCTCCAACTGCTCCGCCGTCTCCCATTCATCGGCTATGATCAGCGCAAAAACGCGGCCCATATAGCGCTGCTCGCCGGACAGGCTGATCGAAGGGAGGGTTCCCGAAGTGTACACGAATATGCCTTCCCCTCCCTGTTCGCACAGCAATCCGTCCTGCGCCAGTATTTGCCGCAGAGCGGTATAATCGACTGCATGATCGGTGACCAGCCGGAAATAGCGCGAGTACAGCTTTTTTCCGGCAAATATACGCTGCACGAACGACAAGTACGTTGACAATGTGAAGCGCCCGTTAATTTCAATGATCGGAATAATGACGTCATCGCGTGTAATAATCGCATCGACACCGGCCACTCCGCTGTAACCGATCCCGTGCAAGTAGGCCCCGATACGTACTCCGTAGTCTTGAAGCCGCTGCATCGCAGCAGGCTCCAGCCGAGGCGGCGTTAGGGAACCTATGTACACGGTGCCGTTAAGCATTTGCTGCTTGATCGAGAACACATCCACCGAACCGTCGGTGTTAACGAACAGTTGAATGTTCACATCCGCCCGCTTGTCCAGCCACTGTTCGATGATCCACGGATGCTCGGGGTGGCCGGAACGGCCCGCGATTCTGGAAAGCCGGTTGCAGAGCGCATGGAATCGCTCGTCGCTGTCGATCAGGTACAATCCTTTGCCTGATGCCGAGTAAGGCTCCTTTACGATCACCTGCGAACACGTCTGTCTCAATGCCCGATACTGCGTCCGCAACTCCTCTACGGTGCCGCAGATTGCGCCTTGGCAAACCGGAAATCCAAGCTCTTCGGCCATTTGCCGATTGAAGATTTTGTCATTGACCCTCGCCCCCAAAGCGGAAGAGGGACCTGCCAGCGTCAAACCGCTTCGCTGTGCAATCTCTTCTTCCAGCATTGTCACTGCGTAGGGGACAAAATATACTTCTTCGCTTTCGTCACGCAGCTCTTCCAGCTTTCGCAGCAGTTGCTCGTCCTTGAGCACCAGCATAGAAATCGGTGTTTCCGCATCGGTTTGGCCAGGAATCCAAATTCGCGGAATGTCAAAACCGAGCCCCGCAAGGTCCGATAAAAAAGCGGCGTCCGGCTGCTCGCGCAAGATCAGCACATCCTGCCGGCGGCAAAGAAGCAAGTTCATCTCCTCGATACGCCCGACAACGCGGTTCTCTTCGCGATCGACGATCCCTTTGCTCTGACGGTGCCAGAACTGCTCGGCTCCGATGTTGCATAACCAGACAATCGTCCCCCGATCGCGTTCCGCAGTCAGCCGCGGAAGTAAAGAAAAAGACTCCTGCATACCCTCGCCTCCTCTCTCAAAATAGACCGGACTGCCCGCGCAGCGCGTCCTCAAAACGCCCCCGCTCGCGCAGCGGGTAACAATTGCCGCCGTCTACGAGCACTTCGGCCGGCAGAGGATGGCTAAGAAACATGGCCGGACTGTGCGTAAGCCCGTAGGCGCCCGATTTTTCGATAATAACAATTTGACCGGCTTCCGCCTCCGGCAGCTGCACTTTTTGCCCTAAAATATCCGTCGCCGTACATAACGGCCCCGTTACATAGACTTCCTCCGTCCGCGCTTCCTTGCCAAGCACCCGCATCGGGAAATTGTTGCGGATGTACCGCCCCAAAAAAGCCGACGACGCATGCTGGTTAGAGCCGCCGTCGCAGACCAGATACGTGCTGCCCTTGGAGGACTTCCGGTACAGCACCTTAACGGCGAACACGCCGCTGTCGGCCAGCAGGAACCTTCCGCTCTCGATAGCTACCCGGGTACCCGCCAACCGCTCCTTGTACCGCTGCCATACATCGGCAATTCCCTGCTTCAGCAGCGGCAAATCGATGTCCTGTTCGGGAGGAAAATACGGCACGCCGAACCCGCCGCCCATATCCAGGAAGGCAAGTCTCAGGCCGTATTGTTCCATATAACGCAGTCCTAGTTTAATCGTCTCCTCGAACTGCCGAATGATGGCGGCTTCCTGCAAAATTTGCGTACCCACGTAGACGTGGAAACCGATCAACCGCACATGGTCGGCCTGCAAAGCAGCTTCTATCGCTTCGGGTACGAGCCGCTCATCGATCCCGAACTGGGAAGAAACGCCCGTCATGCGGATGCTGGCCGATTGCCCTTGCCCTTGCGTATCCGGATTGATCCTGATCGCGATGTCGGCGATAACTCCATTTCTTTGTGCTATGCTTTGAATCATCGCAATCTCTTCGATACTCTCTACATTTACGCTGTACAACCCCGTAGCTATTGCATACTCCAGCTCCTCTACCGTCTTGCCGGGACTCGTGAAGATGATTTCCTCGGGCGGATAGCCCGCAGCGAGCGCCAAGGCAAGCTCCCCGCCGGAAGCGATTTCGACATGGCAGCCGATCTTGCGCAGCAATTGGGCAATTCCGATGAGCGGATTGCTTTTCAAAGAATAAAACAGATCCACTTCTTTCGGAAAACAAGATCGCAAATCTTCCGCATTACGCCGAATCGAGTCGGCATCATATATGTAAAGCGGGGTTCCGTACGTTTGAATGACACTCTGCAATCGATCGTCGTCAAGCCGTCTTTGCTCCACAATCGTCGATACGTCGCCGCTCCCGGCATTATGGTTTTCCATTCCCGTAGGACTCATCTTAGTCGCTCCCTTCAGCTGCTAGCGCTGGTGTAATTTCGTATTGCGATTTTCCAAATTGCCCTTGTAATCAGCATAAACAGCAACGGAGCCAGCAGCCCCCACAAGAATTGAACCGGACTCATGCGATCCAGCACAAAGAGAGGCGACCAGTTCGAAATCAGAAACACCGGAATCAAAAATGTTCCGGCGCCCTGCACGGTTTTCCCATAGATCCCCATAGGCATTTGATTAAAATCGAACAAAGCGTTCGAAACCTCATTGATCCCGCCCGTTCTCACCGTCCAGAATGCGACTAACTGCGGCAGCAAAAATACGGCATAGGTCACAATGACCCCGATCAGTAGGAATCCGATAAAACCGATCAAATTCATCGGCGTCAGCGGGACGTTCGAACGGTTCCATCCGTAGACCACCATCGCGATTCCTCCGATCAGATTGGGGATCGAGAAACCGATATCAATCGAGCGCATCGTTGACATGAACTGCAGCGATATCGGCTTGGTCATCATCACATCCAGCGTTCCCGTCCGAATATGTTCCGGAAGCTGTACAAAATTCGTATAAAACAGCGTGGAATACACGCCCGCCATAATCGTATACGTACCGATAAACAAAACGATTTCGTCAGGCGACAGACCGTTGATCTGCACGCCGATCCGGTATATGACGTACACATAAGATAATTTGACAGCCAAAAAGCCTAACTCGATCATGATCCCGAATATAAAATTAAGCCGGTACTCCATCATGGAACTGATACTGTTTCTGGCAAACACCCCGTAGATAAGCAGGTATCTTTTGCATTCCTTGAGCATCTTCCGCATCTTTCGCTACCCCCCGGCCGATTCATACTTCTTCATCCCGCTGCGCCACAACAGCATCGAAACGGCCGTCAACACCGCGATCCAGAGAAGCTGGAAGCCCAGACCGCTTACCATCTGCTCAAACGGGATTTTGCCCAGCAGCACGCTTACCGGAAAATAGACAATGTACTTGAAAGGAAGCCAATTCAGCACTACCTGGGCCGTATCGCCAAACATATCGAGGGGAAACACCCCTCCGCTGGCTATGTTGGCCAGCAAACTGAATGTCAGGAAGATTCCCCACACCTCAAGCAGCCAAAAAGAGATCATACTTAAACAGTAATAAATAAAAAAGTTCATAAAAACGGATAAAACGAGCGCCGCCAGGCAAATCGCAATGCGATCCATTCGCAGAGGAATCACATCCCGCATCACCGCAACGATAATTGCAGCGACAACTGCGATGACGGCCAAATGCATCATCTTTTCGCCTAAAAAAGTACAAAGGCGAAACGCCGCGTAACGGATCGGCTGAACGACGAATTTACTAAGCTGCCCGTTCTTCACATCGGTGGCGATTTCGTATTCAAAGCCGGTAGCCACCATCTTCGAAAACAACGCCGCCATGATGGCATAGGCGATAATCTGCCCTTCCGAATAACCGTACACGTCGGACCCTTTATGGCTGTTAAACACAGCGTTCCACAAAAAAATCTGGATCACGATCGGGAAGAGGCAGCTCAGCAGGCTGAGCGCGAAGTTGATGCGGTACTGCATCGCATTCTGCAAGCCCATGGCGAACGTCTTGGCATACTTTTTCCATCTTCTCATGGTTCGACATCGCCTTTTTGATAAAGCAGGGCAATACCTTCCTCGATCGAAACGTCCTCTACCGTAAAATCAATAACCGGCAAACTCCGCAGCACCGCAATCGAGATTTCCGTCAATTCCTGCTTGTCCACCTCCAGCACCGCTTCAAGTCCGGTGCATTCCCTGACTTTCCCGTAAGTCCGAAGATCTGCGGCATCGACGGCGCCCGACAGCTTGAGCTTCATGATTTTCGTCTGATCCATCAGCCGGTTCACCTTCGCGAGATCGCCGTCATAGGCTACGCGTCCCTGATTGATGATAATCGTCCGCTTGCACAAATCCTCGATATCGTTCATGTAGTGGCTGGTCAAAATCACGGTCGTTCTCCGCAGTTGGTTGTAGTATTTCAGAAACTCCCTGATTTTCCGCTGCGACAAAATATCCAGCCCGATGGTCGGTTCATCCAGGAAAAGCACGCGGGGCTCATGCAGCAGCGCTGCGATCAGCTCCAACTTCATCCGCTCGCCGAGGGACAATCTGCGAACCTGTACGCTCAGCAGATCCGTTACATCAAGGAGTTCCGCCAGTTCCTGCAAGGTGCGCTGAAATGTTTTTTCCTCCAGCTCGTAGATATGTTTGTTCAGATGGAACGACTCGTTCGCAGGCAAATCCCACCACAGTTGGCTCTTCTGGCCCATCACGATGGAAAAATGGCGCTTGAACGCTCTCTTCCGTTCCCAAGGCACGTAATCCAGCACCGCCGCTTGACCGTCGGTCGGAAACAAAATGCCGGACAGCATTTTGAGCGTCGTCGTTTTTCCTGCGCCATTGGGGCCCAGAAAGCCGACCATTTCCCCCTCGGCGATTTCAAACGAGATATCTTTCACGGCTTCCTTGATTAGCGGCTTTCGATAAAACAAATTGCGGAGCGAGTGGGCCAGCCCCACTTCTTTCTTGTAGTAGCGAAACGATTTGGACAAATGACGGACGACGATTGCCGACATGCTGACTGCCTGCCTTTCTCTTCTGGTTATACGGATTGCCGGGCCGAATGATAAATCCTCTCCTGCAGGAAAATCCGCTCGAATGACGCTTCCGGTGAAACATTATCCTTGATGCCCTCAATCACATCGCTAAAGAAATTCAACTGGTTGACATAATAATTTTGCGGTTCGAATACCGTTTTCTCCATGCTGCCCGTATGTTTATCCACGATTTTGAGCATGATCCGGTAATGACCGAGATTTGCCCGAAAAAAATCGTCGATGCTCACAGTAGCATCGTCAAAGTGGAGGACATGCGCTGCCTTATAAGGCATCTCGAAAGACGTGACAAGCGACGCCTCTACCCCCTCCGCATAGCGGAGCTCGGCGTGAAACGTCCAGTCGCAGCCCCCGGGACCGTCAAACTTCGAATGTCCCTGGCAGGATTCGGGCTGCAGCCCGACGGTCCCTTGCAGAAATTGCAGCCAGTAACAGCCCAAATCATAGAAGGAACCGCCTCCGCGCGCCGGATCGCTGCGGTAGTTGTCTGCGAAGCTCTCCTTCGGCAAAAAGCTGATTCTGGATTCGATCTTGCGAAGCCGGCCGTAGCGCCGGTCTTCGATCATCTCTTTCATCGCCTGCTGCCAAGGATGGTGCTGCACCATCAGCCCTTCGAGCAGATGCGCCCGGCCCGGCCGGCAAGCCTCTTGAATCCGCCGAACTTCCTCGCCGGTCAGGCACAAGGGCTTCTCAACCAGGACATGCTTGCCGGCCTCCATGCACCGGACGATCCATTCCGCATGAAGATCGTTGCACAGCAAAATGTATGCGAAATCGATGCGATCGTCGGACAAAAGGGCGTCATAGCTATCGTACACGACAGGGACGCCGTGGGTTTGGGCGTAGGCCTCCGCCTTGCTTCTGGTGCGGCTGGACAGCCCGTATACCTCCAGGTGCCCGATATCCTTGACGGGATCAAGCAGCACGCGGGGAAGGATGGCAGCGCAACCGATCACGCCGATGCGCTGCCGTTCTCTCTTCTCGCTCATGGAACGTCACTCCTTAAATTCCGTGCAAATACAGGACGCTGCATTTGGAGCAAGCCGGCGTCAGCCCTTCCACGTTGATGATTTCTCTGATTCTTTCGTATTTCTCGGAATCCCAAATCTCCTTCAAGCTCTGTTCCTTTAAATTGCCGACCCCAAACTCGGAGAAAAATTTGCAGGCAGTGACTTCGCCTGTCGGCAAAATGTCCGCACGGGTAGACAGCGCCAGACACGTAGTAGCACAGCGACTTGTCATCGCCTCTCCGCGGACGAAGGATTCGATTTCATCGTAATCGAGTCCGGGCTGATAGCGAACGCGGATATTCCATACCCGATCGTTGATTTTTTTGAGCGATGCCATCAAAGCTTCCACATACTCCGGATTCATCTGGTATTTGAACGCATGCCAGGAGTTGATTTGACTCTCGTCCAATTGGCGCAGCCAGCTGAATTTCTCGGCAAAATAGCGGTCCATCTGCCCGGACGTTTCCTTCGAGATATACCAAGGGAAGCACAGAATCACCAGATCCAGCCGCTTCTCTTCGAAAAACTCCAGCAGTTCGTACAGCTTGGGAATCATCCCTTCATTGATAACCGAATGGACCGATATGCGGCCTTTATAGATTCCCTGATCGCGCAGCTCCACCAGACGCTCGATCTGCTTCATCGTTTTGCCGAAAGTCCCTTTGCCTCGAATGAAATCATGCTCCGTCTCCAACCCTTCGACAGCTATCAACAGTTCGAGATGGGGAGAAATGCGGATAATGCCGTCCAGGTATTTATCCATCAGCAATCCGTTGCTGCAAATCGTCATTTCCCGCGGGTCTTCCGCCAGCATATCGAGAATTTTGTCAAATTGCTTATGGATCATCGGCTCGCCGCCCCACAAATACAAGCGCGACTTGGCTTCCCGCGTCTCTTCCAACAAACCGCGGAAGACGTCGAGATCGATGTCCATGTTCTGTTCTTCCTTGTCCATATTTTGGTGGTACCCGTCTTCATTCCATTGGAAACAGTGGATACACCGCAAGTTGCAGCGGTTGGTCAGCTTAATGCCCAGCGATTCGGGCACAGGCGATTTATATAACGGATTTTTCAGGCGTTCCCGATAAGGAACCGCCATGTTCCTCATTGTTCGTTTCATCAGATCGAATGCTTTATCATCCATGACCACACTGCTTTTCGGTTGCATACAATCACCCCATCCTTTGATTTAGCCGATGCTCCTCTAGCATATGATCGGCGTATTCTTCATATTTGCCTTTATGTTCGAGCAATCTCTCGTGCAAGGGCTCCAGCACATCGGTCCGGAAGCCTGCCTGCTTCCAACGCTCGTAGGAAATGCCGTAACCAAGCTGCTCCCACAAAGCAGCATTCACTTGCTCATGCGGTCCGAACGGCTCCAAAAATACGACCGGCGTTGCGGAACTAAGCGAATCGATCAACGTTCCTCCGCCCGGCTTGCTGATGATCGCCTTCGCTTGCCGGATGACATCGTGCAAAAGGTTGTGATTGGGTTTGCCGACTAATTTCAGCGGCTCTCCCGGGCGAATCTGCCCCACCCTTGGGAACGTGTGCTCCGTCTGTCCGGCTTCCTTGTTCCATGCCTCCCACGACGGATCGATCGTATAATAACGGTGCTGCGGATGGTCGGTCGATTCGACCGCTCCTGCGACGACAACATCGAGGCCGTATCCCTGCGCCTCCAATTCGGCCGTTTTGCCGAGGTAGGTGCCCATTCCCCATCCGCCGCCATGAACCACCAGGCGTTCGGGGCGTTCCGCATAGGGCACGGGCGCCTCGTTCGAAACGGGCAGGCTGTAGAGGATATCCGGCTTTACCGTGTCGTACAGCCATATTTCCCGGTACCTGTCGCTGTAATCGGGCAGTTGTTTTTGCAAGCTTTTCCACGAGGGGGAGAGAGCCGCATCCACATACAGCAGGTCGGCCTTCAAGCGCCCGGCCCCTATCCGCTCCCGATACCTGTCGAGCACGTACACCCAATGTCCCGAAAGCGCGACGAACTCGCTCCTGCCTTCCCGTTCCCATTCGTCCAGCAGCCTGTCCACAGCTTCAAAATCCAGACTGTCCCGGATATCCATCGGCAGTTTCTGCGCGATTTTGGCTACGGCGAAGTTCGCGTGGTAATCCCGGCGGCTCTCGGCGATTTTGCCTTTCTTGTCCTTTTGCAGCAAATGCTCGAAGACAACTACCTCGGACGGGATGCTTCGCTGATCCAGCCGGCTCTTCAACAGCAGCGCCGGCATGTAGAAGCCCAGCCCGAATCCGGAGGCCAGAATGGTCCGTTTATTGGCTAAAGTCATGACATCGATCCCCCTTGTCAGTGAATTTGCTGCAGCGAAAGTCCGGAGAGTAAGTCCAAAAGCGAATCCGCCTGCTTCTTGCGGTGCTGCGCATCGCTCCCCACCACGGAAACGTAAATCCTCCCCTTGTAAAGCTTATCCGCCCTCTGATTAATGGTCAGCGTATTGGCTGTCAGCGGGATCACGCCTCCCGCTTGACCCGGCCGGAACAGAAGACCTGCCGCCTCCATCCTCGCCAGCACTTCTTCGAACTGCAGCCCGGGGTTGTTGATGGAGAGCGAATAATGCCGCAAATTGCCCTGCACACCCTGCGGTTCCAGATAACGATCGATCCGATGCTTGATCAAGCTCATCGACTTGCGGGCATTAATCTCCACGATAGGCACAAATGTGCCGTCCTTCAGCTTCATCGAATCGATGCAAACATGGCCGAAATAACCGTCTTGGTACAGCGCCTCCGCAGTACGCCTCATCAAATCGAAGTACCCGGTCTCCTCCAGCTCTTCGAGAAACGACGCTTCCGGCGTGTAGGACTCCTGGTAGGCAAACCCGTCGTTGGCAAGCTTTTGCAAAGACAAGAGGCGGTACCCGCCCTGTTCGTCAATGCTAAACTGGCACGAAAAGTCGAAAGCCTTCTCCAGGAAAGGCTCCAAAATAAAATGGGCCTGCTTCCCTTTCCTTTCCTGCGCAGTCACGTAGCTGACGATGCGCTCCCATATACTTTCGGAGTCGACAAACAGGTTGCCCTTGCCTGATACGCCGTAATTATCCTTGATCAGAAAAGAACCCTGACGCAGCATTTCCCATCCTTTGCTTTGAACGTCCTCGCCTCCGCTAACCTCCAAAGCATCGTTTCGGATCGACAGTCGGTCCCGCATCTGCGTGGAATATGCCTTTGAATTGACCGTCCGGATCGTTTCCATCCCGGGGATACGGCAGGTCAAGCCGAACCTTTCGCTCGCCTCCCTGACAAGCGGAATCGCCGCAAAGGGCTCCAGCTCCGCGCCCTCCGGAATTAGCCCCGCAAGGGTCTGCGCATCGGCCTCGCACAGCAGTTGAAAGACGCACTTCCCGTTATCCTGTGCGGGATGCTGTTCCAGGGCATGGCGGTTGACCGCAAAATCAAACCCGATATCTTTTAAATATTGATAATGCGCTTGATCCATTGCGCTGCGCGTCAGCAGCACGTCGCCTTCTTCGCAAAACGCAAACAACAGCTCGTCCATCGCCGAAACGATCCGAAGATTGTCCGCGTCAGGCAGCCCCGGCAGCTTGGCGAGATTAGGATCTCGCCAATACTGCTCCGCGTCGAAAGTGCCGCAGTGAACCTTTCTGTGCGCACCCGACCGGCTCATTGGATGTTCTCGCTGAGCTGGGCTTGAGGTTGTGGCTGTGCCGAGGCAACATAAGTGCAAAAAGCGTCCACAGACTCCAAATGCCGCATATCAAACTGATCGAAGTCGATTTCGACCCCAAACTCTTCCTCTACCCGCAAAATAAAGTGAATCAACTGCAATGACTCCATGCCGGAATCATGCAATATGCTGGAATCGCCGTTCAGCGATTGCAGCAGTGACGGATCGTTCTTGGCCTCGCTAATCATTTGAATAATTCGTTCTCTCATCATTCATTCTCCCTTCAATTGGTTATTGTTCGGATGCTATTTGACTGGAGGCACGAACATCATGAAAATTCATTGCTTTCAGAGCCCCGTCATAGACGATGATCTCCCGGTTGAGATATTGATGCAGCCCGCTGAAGTAACCCGGAATCACCATCTTGCGCGTGATAATATTCCGGTTAAACATTTCGGGCCGATTTGCTGCGACAACCAGCATGTATTTGTTCGGGTTCGCCGGATTCGGCTGTATGAACAGGATGCAGTAATCCCCTTTGGTGAAAGAGCCGTACATCCCGTATCCGGTTTCTTCACATGCGATTTGCAGCTTGTTTTGGTGCCGCCGGAGCACCTCATGGTCGTGCAGACGGGTGGCGATGCAGATTAGATTGGACGCCCCTGCCTCCTCATCCGAAAGCGTGTCCGCGCTGACAATCGGATACTGGACGACAATATTCGGGTCCCAGGCATTCGTCTTCGGTCTTGCCAACACAGCCGCCGCCGTCCGCACGCTTTCTTCCTCTTGAGGCGAGGCGAACTGTGAGGGAATCACAATTTGGAGCGAATCCATATAGATTCCGAGCACGCCCATTCCATGGTTCGATCCTTTGCAGGACGCCGTCGTTTCCTCTTTAAGCCGGTAACGGCCCGCTTCGTTCGCAAAAATAAATGCGCGTTTATTCGTTGCGTCCAAGAAGAAGCTTTGATTCTGAAGCGTCACTTCCACATCTGCGGACTCAAGCCGGTCCGGCAGGGTAAGCTTGAATTCGTCGACATGAACGGCATCCAGGACAAAGGTTGACTCCCCGGTCATTTCCCCGCTCACTTGCGCATACGGGGAGCCTTCGTTCATTTTCGTAATTTGCAGCCAATACGTTTGGTTGTGCCGCCCCCGCTCCGTTCGGTACACAATTTTGGATGGATACGGGTTTCTGCGCCATTGCAGCATCCAGCGGAACACCGCGTCAAGATAATGGTACGGAAAAATGTCCAAGTGATTGGAGTTTGTCTCCAATATACCTTCGTAGAGACCGCCGCCAAGTACGGATTCCGGGTGCCGATACCCTTCCTCGACCAAATAATCCCGATCCCCGCATATGTTCAGTACAGGCATGTTGCCGAGATTCGGCAATTGCTCCGGATGAGGCTCTCCCGCCAATACGGCGATAGCCGCAAACCGGGAAGGGTGCGCTTGAGCCAAAGCCCAGGAAGCATAGGCGCCATTGGAATATCCCGTTAAATAAACGCGGTTCTCGTCAATGGCAAACCGCTGCTTAATCACGTCAAACGCCTCAAGAAACGAGGCTTCGCCGATATAGCTGCCCAAAGTCACCCCGCGGCTGGACACGGTGGCGTAAATCGCTTCTTCATCCATCCGGGTTCCAAACTGCATGTCGCGAAAACCCGGAAGATCCAGTTCGTACCTGACGCCCGGCAACAGAAAAATAAGCGGATAGGCACGGTCCCGGGAATAATGCTTCGGCAAGCATACGGTATAGCGCTCAAGACTGCCGTCCAGCCGGGAATAAAAGTATCCTTCGCCCAGCCGATTGGCCGCAACGATATCAAGGTAGTGCTCTCCCCGCTTGAGCAGTTCAAGGCATTGCCGCCAAACTGCCCAGTACTCACTCACTACCCGGACTTGAAAAAATTGAATTTGTTTCCATTCCATCAACGCAATTTGCCGAATGTCCCCCAGCAGTCCCTGCAAATTCGTGCGATCCTCTTGATCAAGCGCCCTCTCGGCAAGCAATCCCTCATACTGCCGTTCCAGCTCAAGAACAAGTCCGGACACCGGCCGCACAAGCTCCTTGTGCTCAAACACATGCACTCCGCCATCCGTATCCTTATAATGAATCGCCATTCGAACAACATAGTTCGTCTGCTCTATTGCTCGGGTCATATCATAGACAATTTGGTGCTCCAGCTTCGTCTTGAACCTGTCGATGACACTGTCTTCGTCGTTCATGACCTCGACCCATACGTCTTCCTGCTCCGGTATGCCGATACGGTCCAACCGCAGCAAATAAAAAACCAACAGAGGGTCCGCTTCCTCTTGACGCTTGCCCCCGATCAAGTGCAGCTTATGCCTGAGATTACGTTCGACAAGCTCCTGCGCAAGTGCAGCAGAGCTCCCTTGCTCCGCACCTGCGCCGCTGATGCGAAGCGACCTGTCGTTGGTCGGATTGTTCAATGCTATAACGATCGTATGGTCGCCTTCCGTCAACAAGAGCCGAAACGACGCAGAAAAATAATTATGAAATACAAGCCTGCCGTCCAGCCAAATTCGACCGAATATGTTGAAAGCTCTAAAGACGGTCTCCTGCTCTAACTCGCACCTTAGGTTCGCAACTAGATATACAGTTTCATCCTCGGCAAGTGCCGGGTATTGAGATAAATCCAATTCAAAACCTCTGCTGTCGATCTGGGTAAGCAATCGGCATTCGCAGACTTCTCCCTGCTTCCATTCCAGCGAAGCCCCGTCCTTCAGGATGATCGAACCGTCCGGGAGCTCTTCCCGAAGCTCGGTTCCCAGCCCTCCCTTCACTTTGGGCACCTTTACCGGTCCAAGCCCAAAAGCAGCCGCTATGTGGACCGGTGCATCTTTCACCACCGTTGTTGCTTCCTCGACATGTTTAAATAGCATGGTCATCCTTTCTTCCATCTCCATTTGAACTTCATGACAAGATTCTTCTCTCAAATCCCTCCTTTTGTTCCAGATCGTCGACAAACCGGCATGATTCTTCCATAATCCGGTATGCAAAACAACATTCTCCAAAGAACCTCTAATATCCTCCATCAAAAAAACACTACTTTTGTAGAATTTTGTAGAATTGATTAAAATTTCTCATTATTCTGAAATTCACCACTGGTTGATAAAAATTTCAGCCCATGCGGGCAATTTTAGATGGAGTAATTTTTATGAAAACTGCTAAAAACGTGCCTCCGCTTACCTCCCTCCCCCTTTCCGATCGAACACCACCTGCAATTTACGTTAAGGTCAGCGACATACGATCCATGAAAGCGAATTCAAAAATGTGGTAATAACGACCCAAACCCGATATACTATAAATTGACAAAATCTGCATGCATTTTTATATAGAGACGGAGATGCTAAAATGGCCAAAGCAAAAATTGCCGGACTCACTCTAGCGGCTGTGCTGCTCGCACAATCCCCTGCCCTCGCGGCTGCCGAACCCCAAAAAATCGATGTCGGCATCAACCAGGTTGCTATTAAAGTCAACGATCAGCCTTTTAGCAGCAACAATATTTTGTACAATGGAACTACTTACGTGCCTATTCGCGATGTTTCCGCCATGCTGAGTCTGCCTATTAATTATTTCGGCAACAGCAAAACGGTATATATCGGACCCATTAGCTCCGATGTCGGCCCCTGGGATGCGGCTCCCGCTACCCCCAGCCATGATCCTATATTGGAAAAATCGAACACTTCCATCAGTGTCCATTTAAACGCGATAACGATTAAAGTCGACGGTACTGAGTTGAATTCCGACAATATTTTATATAACGGAACTACTTTTGTTCCTCTCAGGGCCGTTTCTGAAATGATGAAATACCCGGTCAACTTCGACTCGGCAGAGCGTACGGTATACATAGGGAAGACAACTCACCAGTTCCCTCCTAACAGCGAAACACAGACTCCCCCTCAAGAAGCTCCAAGGCAAGATGTGAAAAGCGACCCCGTTCCTGCGAGCGGAATGTACGCGGTTCCTGCTGAAGGAGATATGCAAGGTTGGCAATTGTTAAAAGGACACCGTTATGAGCAGGAAGCAAACATATATTTTCAGCGAAACGGGACTTATTTGACGGTAAAACTGGAGCCGATTCAAACACAAGATTTAAACCAGATTATTGAATGGACAGATGAAGACGGGAAGAAAAGGAAGACTAAGCTGGGGGATCTTTATAAATTATTCGGTACATTCAGCAACCAATATACGGATGATTTTTTATTAAACACTTTCGGTGATATATACGCTGACTGGCTGGCACCAAGTACTATAAAAGCCGATCAATTGGTCGAGCAATACCTCAAAGAGACAGGCCAGCTTAAGTAGCAAAATCCCCCGCCGGCCCAAGCCTGATGGGGACTTCCCGGCAAATCGACAGCGCCGCGCGAAGTGGTCGACCGACCGCCATCATGCAGCGCAACACAGCGCGCTGGGAGCTGCGGGCGGGGCGAAAAAAAACTGCGAAAGTCAGGTGCCCAAAAACCCCCGCGTCAGAGGCGATAGCCCACAATCTGCCTGGCTGCGCGCGATGCGAAAAAAACTGCAAAAGACAGGCTGCCCAAAAACCTCCGCGTCAGGGGCGGTAGCCCACAATCTGCTTGGCTGCGCGAAGAAAACCTGCAAAAATACATGAATTTGCGTCCTTGATCGCTGGCCACGGAGAATTCCTGCAATTGTGCAGGCTTTTCCCCAAACACATAGGCTCAGATCCACTTTCAGCAAAAATCCCTGCACTTTTGCAGGCTTTTCGCCAAAATGGGCCTTTTTCACAGAGAAAACCTGCACTTTTGCAGGTTTTCTCTCTCATCCCCCCCTCACTGCACAACGCCACAACCTGCTTTCGCTCGATCTGTTCGGCGAAGCGGAGATTCGCCACCCACTGTACAACAACGCCATAACCCGCTCTGGAGAGATGCATTGGAAAAGACCGGCCGCACCCCAAATTCAGCCCCCCTAACCCGTCACTTTCTCAACAGTCTGATTTTCGTTTCCCGAGGGTTTCCAGTATAGTCCAGAGGCCGGGGAGCGCCAAACGCTACCGGGCGTTTAACAAACGGCAGCGGCGACTTTGGAGTACATTGCGGTTCACACCGCGTGCAGCTCCCAGTACGACGCGCGGCGACTCATGACGGCGGCCGTCCCGTTACCTCCGCACTGCTTCACGGTCGGACAAGTAGCTCGTCGGCACTTCCCCCGTGATGCGCTTGAACACGCGGTAAAAATACGACGGATCGCCGTACCCGACGAATTCCGCGATTTCCGTGACGGTCAGGGCCGAGTGCCGCAGCATGTAGACCGCGGTTTTGAT
The DNA here is from genome assembly GCF_056120505.1 of Paenibacillus sp. sgz302164. NCBI lineage: Bacteria > Bacillati > Bacillota > Bacilli > Caryophanales > Paenibacillaceae > Paenibacillus > Paenibacillus sp. sgz302164. Next base: position 96,487 of record NZ_JBVYOL010000010.1, read on the forward strand.
GCGCATCGCATGCACGTACTCACTGATGGTCTGACCGGTCACTTTGCGGAACATCGTCGCCGTGTGGTTCGGTGACCTGCCGACCGCTTCGGCAAGCAGCTCCTTCGTGACTTGCTCCCGGTAATGGTTCTGGATGTACTCCTTCATCTGATCGACCAAATGCTGCAAAGCATGAGAGACGGCCCCCTGGTCGTGCTCCCTGTTCATGTGTACAAGCACTTCCTGGAGCAGCGCCTCGCACATCGCAAAATAGTACGATTTCCGTTCGCTCCACTGCTCGTACATCGTGCGGATGCGTTCCAGAATTAGTTCATATTTGCCGGTTGCGCAGCACAAATAGTTTGCGGACCGCAGCAAAGGAAGCGCCTCTGCGGCCTGCTCCGGTTCGAAGCGGACCGTGTATTTTTCATGCATCAGGGTGGGCACGCTTTTGCCGTAGTACGGGACTCCTCCCGGAATGAGCAGCGTCTGCCCTTTTTCCAATACGACTTTTTTGTCGTGGATCCAGTAGACGCATTTCCCGTAGCAGACAAGCACCAGCGTCCATGCCGAATGCGAATGGGTCTCTTCCGCATACCAATTGCTGCTTTTATCGTAAACAAGAGAAACGATCTGCATGCGAACACCGCCAATAATACTATGATACATAGATCATACTATATTTCATATCCGTTTTTCACCTTTCGTACTAGAATGAAGCCAACAAGTAAATTCAACCCGAAAGGATGAACCGATCATGAGAAAGACGAAAATTATTTGTACGTTAGGCCCTGCATGCGATTCCGTACCTGTTTTGAAAGAGCTGATCGCCGCCGGCATGAACGTCGCGCGCTTGAATATGGCCCATGGCGATCTGGATGAGCACCGCCGCAGAATTGCTGCCGTCCGCGAAGCCGCTCGGGATATGGGAGTCACGATACCGATCCTGATGGATATCAAAGGGCCGGAAATCCGCATCGGACAATTGGAAGAGGCGTCCTATGATTTGTTTAAAGATCAAACTTTCGTGCTGACCACACAGCAAATTATGGGCAATGGCAACCGCGTGTCCGTCAACTACCCAGGGCTTCCGCAGGACGTGAAGCCGGGCGCTATCGTCCTTATTGACGACGGCTCCATCGAGCTTCAAGTCGTCGAAACAAGCGGAACCGATGTCATGTGCCGCGTCCTGACCGGAGGCGTTCTCAAGCAGCGCAAGGGCGTCAACCTGCCGGGCATTCGGACATCCCTGCCGGGCGTAACCGAGCGGGATATCCAGCATATCGAGTTCGGGGTTCAGGAGAACATCGGCATCATTGCCATGTCTTTCGTCAGAAACGGAGACGATGTCAGAGCCGTCAGAGAAATTCTCGAGAAGCATCAGGCGGGCCGCACGCCGATTATTTCCAAAATCGAGAATGAAGAGGGCATGACGAACTTCGCGGACATTTTGCAAGCTTCCGACGGCATTATGGTAGCGCGCGGTGACTTGGGCGTGGAAATCGCGACGGAAGAAGTGCCGATTGCGCAAAAAGAGATGATCCGCGCCTGCAACCGGGCCGGCAAGCCGGTTATTACCGCTACGCAAATGCTCGATTCGATGCAGCGCAATCCGCGCCCTACGCGGGCCGAAGTCAGCGACGTGGCCAACGCCGTTCTGGACGGCAGCGACGTGGTGATGCTCTCCGGCGAAAGCGCGGCAGGCAAATACCCCGTTGAATCCGTAAAAACGATGGCCGCCATCGCCGAGCGCACCGAGCAATCCATCGAGCACAACGCTGCGCTGGAGCTTGACAGCGAACTTACGAATGAAATTACGGAAGTGATCTGCCAAGCGGTCGTTTCATCCGCTCAGCGGCTGCAAGCGGCTGCGATTCTGGCTCCGACGGAGAGCGGATTTACCGCGAGAATGATCGCGAAGTACAAACCGTCCGCCCCGGTGCTGGCGATCACCTCGAACGAGCCGGTCATCAATTTGCTCAGCATGGTCCGGGGCGTTACCCCGATCCTCGGCGAGCAGCACGATTCGACCGACCAAATTATCCGTTCCGCGATCCAGCAGGCGGAAGGTCTCGGTTATGTGAAACCGGGCGATCTCGCCATCGTCTCCGCCGGTATCCCGATCGGCAAATCAGGCACGACAAACTTGTTGAAAGTGGAACGAGTATAATCCGCAAAAGAGCGCCGATCCCCAAGATCGGCGTTCTTTTTGTGTACGTCGACTGGGGGTTCGGTAAAGCTTATAGCTATGAGTAGACATCCCTTGAACTCGAATGATAAGAGGGGAGCCGGTCTGCCGACCGCTGCCACTTGCGAATCGTGGAAAACTGTTCGAAATTTCATACAGAAATTGTGCTGATTTCGTAAAATCGAAAAATAAGTATGAAAAACCGAACATAATCGTGCCCTGCAGTGGTAAAAGATGACTTTTGTATGCGAAAAATCATATAGAAAAGCGTAAAAGGGACTGCACTAGCAGGCTGTTGAGAAACCCCTTTTTTTCCTGGATGCTCAAAAAAAGCACCAAAAGTATGAGCTAAATATCCCTCTCAGATCGTTTTAAATCAATTTTTCTCTTCGAGATGAGTGGCCCCCACATAAAAATTAATCTGAGAGGAAACCTGTCAGACTTTCTCAACAGCCCGAATAGGCCATCTCACGGCAACCGGTTACAGCATCCACCCGACACAGCCCGATTGGAGATCGAGCACGCGAGTCTGCAGTCGCCGAACATCCCCATTCCTGTCTGCCGCCGGACGGACGAACCCAAAATGATGGGGCAACCTGTTTACAGGTGAGCCAGTGGAAAAAGGGCGGGAGTCCCCTTTTCAGGGGGTTGGCCGTGCTTACGCATAGTAACGTCGCAGCACGCGGTCGGCAGACTTTCAGCGCGCCTTAGAGACGCTTGCTTGTAACATGCCCTCCCTTGTATTTATGGGGAAACCTCACAAAATCTCACAAAATCTCAATCATTCGCAGGATTTCATAGTATCCCAAACGAGCACCATTGGTTAGGCGGGGGCATTTACAGGGCTGATGGAAGCACCGGCTAAGCCGGTGGTTATGACTGTTGTTCAGCCCAGCTTTTGCCGGTGGCGAATATGGCCCGTCGCGTTAATTTCCCCGCCCACGATAATGAGGAGCGCCGAGATGTAGAACCAGGTCATAAGCACGATGACTCCGCCCAGACTCCCGTAAGTTGCGCCGTAATTGGTAAACTGGCTGATATAGTAGGAGAAGCCCCATGATGTAAGCTGCCAGCCCGCCCCCGCGAACAAGGCGCCGGGAAGGACGCTTTTGCAAGTCAGACAAGTGTTCGGAGCTATGTAATAAATACCGGTAAAAACGATAAATAAAATAATGAAATTGATGACCCAACGCATGACGTTCCACACATCAATTTGCGCTTTCGGGACATGGACATGAACGTGCATCCAGTTGCCGATCCATTGTCCGAAGACGCTCAGCAGCAAGGCCGAGGCGATGACGATCAGCATGCCGGCGGTCAGCATCACAGCCAGCAAGTGCGAATGAATGAAGCTTTTGCGCTCCGGCAGCCCGTACGCCTTGTTCACGGCGAGCACGATGGAATTCATCGCCGCGCTGGCGCTCACAAGAGACAAAATCAGCCCGAAAGAAAGGCTGCCCCCTCTTTTTACATCCAGCAAATCAACAATGCTTTTCTCCATCCCCCGCGCGACCTCTTGAGGCACGTACTCTTCGAGCAGAGCCAGGACATCCTTGGTCTCTATAGGCAAATAACCGAAAAGACTCATGATAAAAATCAGGAAGGGAAACACCGACAGCAAAAAATAGTATGCGCATTGCGCGGCAAGCCCCAAAGCGTCGTCCCGCTGAAATTGCCGCCACAGCGCTTTGAAGTAGGACGGAATTTTGATCCTCATCGCGATCCGTTTCCTTTCGCTTTGAAATGGAGTTTCCCGTTACAGGTTAATATGGCTTTCCCTCGCCCATTTTACCAATATTTTTTGTGGTTTCAGGGCTCCGGTTCCAGAAGTCTGTCCGATGAACCCGAAGCTCCGACCGCCGGACTCCCGGGCGAACTGCAAGGATGTGCAAAGCGTGCAAAATAGTCTCAGCCCCCGTAACCGGTCCGCAAAAATATTACGATTGTGCTGCAAGAGCCGCTTCCTTTACAGTTAAAGCAATTTCAACTGCCTTAGGAGGAATAAAAAGATGGCCGACTTCAACATGCAATCGTTTCGGCAGCCGGACTCGGCGTACCGGATTCATCCGTTCTGGTTTTGGAACGGGGAGATGGAAGACGATCAAATCCGGCATCAGATCGATGAAATGGCGGACAAGGGCGTGGGCGGTTTTTTCGTGTGCGCGCGTCAAGGGCTGCAAATCCCCTACTTGTCCGAAGCATGGTTTCAAAAAGTGCGGGTCGCCCTGGAAGCGGCGAAGCGCAAACATCTGGGCGTTTGGCTGTACGACGAATACCCTTATCCCAGCGGAATCGCGGGAGGGGAAGTCACGCTGGAGCATCCGGAAGCCAAGCATTACACGTTGACGCACCGCGCGCAGCGGGTCCGGGGCGGGGAACATTGGTCGGCCGAGCTGCCATGGGCGCGGATTTTGTACGCCAAAGCCGTTCCCGTTACCTCTAGCGGGGAGAAAATATGGCAGGAAGCCGTGGACGTGCGCGCCTCGATCGGGAATTTTCAGGCGGAGCCGATTTTTCAGAAAGCGGGGTTGACGGCTTACAACCAGAAGCGTTTTTTCACATACCGCACCGTTCAAAAGATCGAATGGACCGCGCCTCCCGGCGAATGGGAAGTGCTGGTCGTGCAAGAGCAGGAAATCGAAGATTTCAAATATTACGGCACATTCGTCGACCCATGCAACCGGGAAGCGATGGAGACCTTCATCCGGCTGACACACGACAAATATGCACAGCATTTCGGGGACTATTTCGGGACTACGATTCGGGGGATATTTACGGATGAAATCGGCCTTTTGGGCAGCATTCCGTGGTCGCCGCAGCTGCCCGCCTTTTTCCTGGAGCGCAACGGCTACGATCTGCGGGAGCATCTTCATGCTCTGCTCTACGAGGAGGCGGATGACGCAGCCAGGGTTCGCTACGACTATTATCAAGCCGTCCATTTGCTGCTGCTCGGCGCTTACCATAAGCAAGTCCATGATTGGTGCGAGCGGCACGGACTGCAATATGTCACCGAAGTGCCTTCGGTAAGGCACACGACGCAGTTGTACAGCCATGTGCCGGGCGGGGATACCGCTCATGAGAAGCTGGGCAGGCCGCTTGACTGGATTTTGAACAACCATCCGGAAAGCTTCCGCAGCAGCGCCAAAATGGTCAGCTCCCTCGCCCGCCAATTAAACAGGGAACGCAATCTGATCGAGTGTTTCCACAGCGTCGGCTGGTCGATGACTTTGCAGGATGCGAAATGGATGATCGACCGGATGGCCGCGCAGGGGACCAATTTTTTCAATTTCCATGCCTTTTTCTATACGCTGGACGGATTGACGAAGCACGACGCTCCCCCTTCGCAATTTTTGCAAAATCCGTATTGGAAACATTTCAAACAGCTCGGCGACTACGTTGGCCGGATCAGTTATGTCATGAGCTGCGGGCAAGCGGATATTAAAGCGGCCGTGCTGCAGCCGACGACATCTCTGTGGGCGCACATGGGAAATCCGTTCCATCATTTCGATTACGGCGGCAATCAAGCGGAGGAAAAGCGGAAGCTCACCGATTTAAAAGCTTGGTGGACACGCATTTGCAACGAGCTGACGATGAGCGGCAGAGATTTTGACCATCTCGATGCCGAACTGCTGGCGGAAGCGGACATAAAAGACGGGCATGTCACGCTGGGCTCCGCAAGCTATTCCATCGTCATCGTGCCTCCCGTCACGAATCTGGAGAACGGCGCCTGGGCCAAGCTGCAAGCTTTCCTTGCGCAAGGCGGCACCGTCATCAGCATGGGGCAGCTGCCGTACCAGGCGATCGAGCCGTCGCGGCGGGAGGACGCCGCCGCGATGGCAAGTGCGTTCGGTCTGCCGGGAGCGTCCGGCGAACAGTTTTGGAGCGGCTCCTCCCGGGAAGCGGAGCCGGCGAATTGGTCCAAAGGTACGGCGGCGAACGCGTACCATTTGCCCTTCACCACCGACGCCGCGGCACCGGCGGCGCTCGGCAAGATGACAGCGCTGCTCGAAGAGCTGCAGCCGCTGGCTGTGAAGCTGACCCCCGCCTGCGGCCGGTGGGGGATCTTGATGCAGACGCGGCGCATCGCCGGGGATGCCTTCCTGGTGTTCGTCAGCAACCAGGAAGAGGCGCGCCGCGAGGTGTCATTGCAGGTTACGGCTGCGCTATGGGCCGGAACCGGCACGGAAGATGGCGATCTGCACGCCATCGCTTTCTCGGAGCTGTCGCTGGATAGCGGCAGCGAAACATCGGCGGCGGCCCGCCGGGACGGGACGGTCTGGAGCCTGCCGGTGGCGCTGGCTCCCTACGAGTCCCGGCTGTTCCGGCTGACCCGCGTCGGCCGCAGCGCAGCGGCCCTCGCCCCGGCGGCCACCGCCCCCGACCTGGCCGCCGGCCACAGCCCATGGCGTCTGCCCATCGCCGCCTCGGACAAAGACTTGTGGACGCTGCGCACGGAACAGGACAACGCCGTCCGCTTCGACACGTTCCAGCTCACGATTGCGCAGCCGGACGGCTCGTTGGCAGGCGCGCCGGCTCAGGTGCAGGTGAAAACGTTCATCGATCAGTGCGCCGATCTCGCGGCTTCGACGAATCTGCCCGTGCAGATGAGCCAGCTGTTCGGCACCCCGATGCGCATCGGGCTCGCTTATCCGCTTCAAGCGCGTTACGCCGCTTCGTTTATCGCCCGGCAGACGCCGGAGAAGGCCCGGCTCGTCATGGACCAGGGCGCAGTGTCCGGCAGTGGAGCCATCCTGATCAACGGCCATCGTCTGGAGAAGCCGGCCTTTGAGCGGAGCTTCCTGTACGATCATATGAACGTAGCTTGCGATATTGCCCCTTATTTGCAAGAAGGGATAAACACGATAGCCGTTGACGTGGAAATCGAACACGACTGGAACGGGCTTGTCGATGCTCTTTACATTACCGGAGCTTTCCGTGTCGGATTCGACGACGACCGTCGTCCGGTGCTGAAGCCGCCCGCCGTACAAAAGCAGCCGCTGGCTGCGAAACCTTATCCGGGGTTCCCTTATTTTTCCGGCACCCTCTCGTTCACTCGAACGGTAGAGCTGGTCGCATTGCCGGATGCCGCGGCCTTCGAGCTTTCGTTCGAGGGACTGGACCCGCAGTTCCATGAGGTGACGGAGGTGCTTGTGAACAGTCATTCCCTTGGAGCCCGCGCCTGGATGCCTTACCGTTTCACGGGAAGCACAAGCTTGCTTCGCCAGGGCGGCAACGAAATCGAGGTGCGCGTAACCAATACGCTCATAGGGCTCCTTGAAGGCAAATATTTCGATTATGCCAAGCATGAACTGAAGCCCGTGAACAGCAGGCTTTAACATTTGAACCCGAGAAAGGAGCGCGGCATGGATGGCATCATCACTCCAACAAAAGCAGATAAATGCCGGCATTTCCTATAGCAAACGCAAAGGCGGATTAGCCAGAGACCTGCTCCGCGATAAATATTTGTATCTGCTGGCGCTGCCGGGCATTCTGTTTTTCCTCATTTTCAAATTTATCCCGATGTGGGGGGTTGTCATTTCTTTCCAAAACTACTCCCCCTTTGCGGGGATTACCGGCAGTGAATGGGTCGGCTTCGAGCATTTTCAGCGCTTTTTCTCGAACCCCGACTTCATGCTGCTGTTCCGCAACACGATGGCGATCAACCTGCTCAATCTGATCCTGTTTTTTCCGCTGCCGATCGTGCTTTCCTTGCTGCTGAACGAGCTGCGCAGCGTAGTATACCAGCGGGTCGTCCAATCGATTATTTATATGCCGCACTTTTTATCCTGGGTCATTATTTCAGGCTTAACCTTCCTGCTGTTCGCCAAGGGCGAGGGGCTCGTCAATAAAATGCTGGAAAGCATCGGCCTCTCCCGCATCGACTTTCTGACAAACCCTGATTCGTTCTGGTTGATGCTTACGGCTCAATCGATTTGGAAAGAATGCGGCTGGGGCACGATCTTGTTCCTCGCGGCTATGGCTAGTATCGATCCGGGAGTATACGAAGCTGCCAAAATCGACGGCGCGGGGCGTTTGCGCCAAATGTGGAGCATTACGCTCCCGGCGATTCGCAACGTGATCATCACTTTGCTTATACTGCGGCTCGGCCATATGCTCGATGTCGGATTCGAGCAAGTATTTCTGATGTACAACGGCGCTGTCTCTCAGGTGGCCGAAGTGTTCGATACGTACGTGTACCGGGTCGGCATTCAGCAGGGCGAGTTCAGCTACAGCACCGCCGCCGGATTGTTCAAATCGGTCGTAGGGCTGGCCCTGGTCGTGCTGGCGAACTGGATCGCCAAAAAAATGGGCGAAGAAGGCGTGTATTAATGTTATGAAGATCGGGCTAACGATTCGCAGGAGGACGACACTATGAAACCAGGGTTAGGAAACCGTCTTTTTCAACTCATCAATATCGTCGTATTGGGGCTGGTAGCGGCCGCCACCTTTTTTCCGCTTTACTACGTATTCGTCGTTTCCTTTACGGACCCGACCGAATATCTGAAAAAAAGCTTCGTGCTGTTCCCCCGCGTCTGGTCGCTGGAATCGTACAAATTTCTGATGGCGACGGGGGCCTTTCCGAAATCGATCGCCGTGAGCATATACGTGACGCTGGTCGGAACCGCCTGCAGCTTGATCGTCACCTCGGCGCTCGCTTATGCGCTCTCCCGCAAAAGAATGCGCGGCAGACAGCTGATTTTGCTGGCGATCCTGCTGACTATCCTGTTCAATCCGGGGATCATCCCGAACTATATGCTCGTTCGCGAGCTGAAGCTGATCGATAGCCTGTGGGCGCTCATTCTTCCGGCTTTGGCAAGCGGGTGGAACGTGATTTTGATGAAAGGCTTCTTCGACAGCATTCCCGCCGAACTGGAGGAATCCGCTGCGATGGACGGCTGCAACGACTTGACTGCGTTTTTCCGGATCATTTTGCCGCTGTCTCTCCCGTCGCTGGCCGCTTTCGGACTGTTTTACGCGGTAGCGTACTGGAATCAATTTTTCAACGCGCTCATTTATATCAACGATTCGGCCAAATGGCCGCTCCAGGTTATGCTGCAAAACATTTTGCTGAACGCCAATAACGCCGATCTGCGCATGGACGCAACCACCGTCGCGCCGCCGTCGGAAACGCTCAAAATGGCCGCCGTTATCGTCGCCACGATTCCGATTCTGCTCGTATATCCGTTCTTGCAAAAGCATTTCGCCAAAGGGGCTATGGTCGGCTCAGTCAAGGGATAAGCAGGCATCAGGTAGAGGATTTCAGCTCAAGATGTCGAAAAACGTGTTTATAAAATGTCCTGGAAGGTGAGCATCTTGACTGAAATGATGACATCGCTGCTTCGCTACTTGCAAAAAAACAAATACAACAGCCGCTTTTTCCGCAGAAGTCTGGCGATGATTTTGGTTATGGCCAGCATACCCGGCCTCATCATCGGGCTCAGCATTTATTGGATCGCGACGAACAACATTGAAGAAGAATTGCAGCGTCTGCATCAGAACCAAATCAAAAACCGGGCGGACAACATCGACGACCAGCTCGCTTCTCTGGAAATGACGATCTCCCATTGGGCGTTTGACTCCAAATTCGACGAGAAGCTGAAATCGCTGAATTTTGCCTACGATTACGATCAGGTTCAGGATATGTACCGGACCCTGCTCCAGATAGAAAGCGCGCACCCGCTGCTGGAAAAAGTCGAGCTGTTTTTGGATAAACCCCGGCCTCTGACGTTTTCGAAGGAACAATACACGTTTTTGAGCAAGCTGTCCGATATTGAAAGCTACGAAACGATATTCAAGCACGGAAAATCGGTATTTTGGGAAAACCCTTATCCCAAAGGGGCGGCGAAGCAGGCCATTACGCTGGTCGATAAAATCCCCGGGGCAAGCAGCGAATCGTTCGGCGCGATTATCGCTACGATCAATCAGGAGAAGCTGCTGCAGCTGCTCAAAACGTTAACTCCTTACGACGAAGGAGCGACGCTGCTGTTCAACGAAACCGAGGACTGGAACTTGACCAGCAGCAGCGCGGAGGGGCGCGATTTGGACCAGGCGATCAAGCGGGAGTACGCGAAGCGCCAATCCGCGCTCGAACTCCGCGCAGACGATCTGGGGAAAAAGCCGGAATCGTTTCTTTTCGAATACAAAAAGGTGTCCTACTCCGTTTCATACGGGCATTTCAGCCGTCTCGGGCAAACGTGGGTCTACATGTCGGCAGCTCCGCTGTCCTCCATCACCGCTTCTGTCGTTACGATTTCCCAGTGGATTCTGATCGTCAGCTTTACCGGCCTGCTGCTTGCTCTGCTGCTGTCCTGGTTCGTTTCCCGCCGCATCTACTCGCCCGTTCACCGGCTCATGACTTTGCTTACCGGGGAGAAGCACGATGGAGCAAGGGACGAATTCGCGCTCATCGAGAAGCATTGGCAGCACTTGTCGAAGGAAAGCGAGTCGATGCGCTCCAAGCTTAACGAGCAAATCCCGCACTTAAGGGAAGGGTTTTATTTGCAGCTCGTACAAGGTTATTTGTTCGCGCTGCAGGAAAGCGATATCAAGGAAAGAATGAAAAGCTACGGCTGGGAGACCGATGACCGCCAGTTTGCTGCGCTTATGTTCCAATTGACCGGGTTTTCCAACCCGGAAGGCAAATTTTCAACCGGAGACGAGAGTTTGGCTACCTTTGCGGCTTCCAACATCATTAACGAGCTGCTGCAAAACGAGTACGAGCAGGCGGAAATTATTAATTTCCACAATTTTTCGGTCGGTGTGCTGCTGTCCTTTCCTGCCTCCCACCCTGTCAAATGGCTGGAAGAAGATTTGGAGCAGGTATGCCTGGAGGTGGCCCGGACGATTAACCGAATCCTGAAAATGCAGGTGACGGTGTCCATATCCAAATGGATTCATAACGTCAAACAAATACCGCATTTGTTCGAGGAAGTGAGACAGGCGTTGGTATACCGGGATTTGCTGGACGACAATCAAATTATTAGAACGGAGCAGATCTCCAAACTCAATCAGTTGAAAGAAAGCAGCTATCCGTTCACCCTGGATAAAGAAATCATTCACGCGATCCGCAGCGGGCAGGAAACGGACGCTGCCCTACTAATCAACCAGTTCATGGAAGAGCTGTCCGCCAACGGGTCGACGGAGTTCGTGCTTCAGCAGGGCATGCTGCAGTTGCTTGGGAGCATCCGTTATGCGGCGCTGCAGTCCGGCATGAACCCTGTCCAACTGTTCGGCAGCGTCAATCTGTTCGAGCAGTTGGCTCAGATCAAGGAACCGGAGGAAATGCTCAAATGGTTCCGGCACAAGGTGATCGCCGTTTTCGTGCAGGAGATGATCAGCCGCCAGGACTACCACTTCAAACATACGATCGAGCAAATTATCGTCTATTTGGGCGAGCAGTATATGACACCGCTTTCCCTCGAATCGTGCGCCGAGCTGTTCGGAACGAGTCCGTATACGTTAAGCAGGGCGTTCAAACAAGTGACAGGCATTAACTTTATCGATTATTTGACGAATATCCGCATCGCGAACGCCAAGAAGCTGCTGGCCGAAACGGATATGAAAATCAACGAAGTGGCGGACCGGGTCGGCTATCAGCACAGTTACTTCAACCGGCTGTTCAAAAAGTACGAGGGCATCACGCCGAGCCAATTCCGTGAGCTGCGCGGCTCCTAAGAAAAGTTCAAGGCTGCAATATAGTCCTATCTTTTCGGAAACCGCCTACAAAAAAGTACGATTGCCGATCAAATTAAAATCAACTAATGTCTACCTTGTGTTCGACACAGAACGTTCGCTCCGCAGAAGACATGAACAAGGGAGGACCACTTAATGAAACAGAGTACAAACAAGAAAGCGGCGCTGGGCTCGCTTGCGCTATTGCTGGCTTTATCCGGCGTTTTGAGCGCTTGCGGCGCCAAAGACAATACGGGAGGAAAAAGTGCGGCCAATGATGAAGGCCCTTTGAAAGTCAGAGTGATGACGATTTTGCTCAGCCCTTCCCCGGCGGCGGATGACAACAAAATCAAGCAGGCGATCGAAAAAGCGACGAACTCCAAACTGGACATCCAGTGGGTATCCGGCAACAACTACACCGACAAGCTGAACGTGACGCTCGCTTCCGGGGACATTCCGGAGCTGATCACGATCAACGATCCGTTCACATCGGTGTTCCGCAACGCGGTTACGCAAGGGGCGTTCTGGGATTTGACGCCTTACATCAAAGACTATCCGAATTTGAGTTCCAAAATTTCCAAAACCGCCTGGGAACTGACGAAAATGCAGGACGGCAAAAACTACGGCATTCCGCGCCCGCGCCCGTCCGAGGCCGACTCGTTTTTCGTCATCCGCAAAGACTGGCTGGATAATCTGGGCCTGAAAGTTCCTACAACGACGGATGAACTGTACGAAGTTATGAAAGCCTTTGCGGAAAAAGACCCGGACAAAAACGGCAAAAACGATACGATTCCGCTTGCCGCCTATATGAATCCCCCTGCCGACATGGGGACCCTGGGGATGATCGAGAACAGCTTTACGGGCGCCAACGTGAAGAACGATAAATGGAAGCTTGTGGACGGCAAAATGGTGAATACGGTGCTGCTGCCGGAAAGCCGTCAAGCGCTTGAGTATTTGGCGAAAATGTACAAGGAGAAGCTGCTGCCGGAAGATTTCGCTTCCTTGAAGCTGACCCAGGCTTCGGACTTGTTCAAGGGCGGCAAGGCGGGCATCATTATGGAAAAAGCCGGGACGATGAACGACTATTACCAAAAGCTGAAAGAAATCGATCCGAAAATAAAGCCGGAAGACTTCTACCCGCTGACAAATATAAACGGCTACAACCCGAAAGGACCGGGCTTCTCCGGTATGGTCTCGATTCCGAAATCGGTTCCGGAGGCTAAGATGAAGCGCATCCTGAAGCTGGTCGACACATGGATGAGCGACGAAGTATTCGCCATTCAGCAGTATGGCATCGAAGGCATTGACTACACGGTGAAAGACGGGCAAAAAATTATCAACACCGAGCAGTTGGCCAAGGATAACGGGCCGGATTTTAACCAAATCGTATATGTCGCCGATCCGTACGCCAGCTCCACGAAAGTGTTTTTCCCGAAAGAAGCGAACGAATTGTACAAAAAGATTCAGGACGAACGCGCCAAAACGAGCGTAGCGGACGTCAGCATCGGGCTGTACTCCCCAACAGTGCAAAAGCTGCTTCCGGAATTCGAGAAAAAAGCGCAGGATTTGAAAACGAAAATTATTTTGGGCCGCGAGCCGATCTCGGCTTGGGACGATTTCGTCGCCAAAGCCAAAACCGATGCCGACTTGGCGAAGATGAGCCAGGAAATGACCGAAGCTTATCAAAAACGCAGCGGCGCAGGGGGCGCCAAATAAGCTTGGGCAGACCAAAGGAGGACATGAGCGGGTGAGCGAGCGTTATATCGATGACAACGAAAGTATTTTCATGAAATGCGGGGACCGGGTCGAGGATATTTTGCTGACGGTCGCGGGCCGATACATCGGCAATAATCCGCCGCATCCGATGGCTTACCGGGCTTTTTGCGCCGACGGCATTTTGAAGAAGCACGATTACAGCTATGATTTCAATCTAACGGAGCGCTTTCCGGAGATGCGGAACGGCCAGCATGTGTACGCTTGGAGCAAATATTGGAGCGATGCGGAGGCGCCGCTGAATTTTATTTTGCACTGCTACGGGCCGCTGACGCTGTACGCGAACGGCGCTCAGATTTATAAAGCGAATATTGCCGATGAGCTGAACAGAAAGCGGAGAACCGTAGTGACGATTCCGCTGAACAAGGGATGGAATCATCTGGCGTTCCGGTTTACGAAAACGGAGGCGGGCTGCGGCGGTTCCCTCGGGCCGGGCTCGTACAAGAGCAATCCGGTCCATTTCCTCGCTCCGTCGCCGGAACGATCCGGGCACGAAGGATGGATTTATACGGAGCCGCAGGATACGGTCTGGAGCACACTGCCGGGGGAAGGCAGCAGCGAAGCCGACGGCGGCGTGAAGTGGTTCCCCGAGCTGCGATGGAGCGGTTCGCAGCAAGCGGACGGCCCGATTGCGCGGATATTCGGCGATTTGCAGGGCAAGTACGCGCTGGCTTGGACGAAGCTCCGCTCGCTCTCGGCCTCACTCTCGCAGGAGCCCCGCCAGGTGGAGCTGACCGGCCGCGCCTTCGGCGCCACGGCGATTTATTTGGCCGGCCGGCTGCAGGCCTCCATCGAGCAGCCGGGCCCTTTCCGCGCCGTGCTCAGCCTGTCTTGCGGCCTGCACGATTTGACGGTGCAGAGCTTCGGCGCCGGGTTCGAGCTGGACCCTCTGCCTGAGGGCGTGCAGTTGGTTGAGCCGTATCCGGTGCATGGGAACAAGGACACCTGGCTGTATTTGGGTCCTTTCGCCGCAGATGAGGCGATGCCGAATCCCGCCGAGTCCATGCATTCGCTGGTGGATACGCGGGAAGGCGGGACTTTCTGGCGGCTCGACCAGCCGAATACGCGGGTGCGGCCATTCGCCGAAAACGCGCTGTTCGGCAAATGGAATTACCCGCTGGGCGTGACCCTCTACGGCATGCTGCAGACAGGGAAGCTGCTGGACCGCGACGATCTGCGGCAGTACGTTTATCAGCACATTGAAACGTGTACCCGCCTGTACGGCTATGCCAAATGGGACAAGGAACAATACGGCGCCTCAGGCGTATTGAACACATTGGCGACGCTCGACAGCCTTGACGACTGCGGCTCCTTCGGAGCCACGATGCTGCTGGCGCTGCAGGAGCGCGAGCTGCAAGGCGCGGAGGCGATCGCCGACGTGATAGCGGATTATATCGGCAGCAAGCAGGAGCGCCTGCCCGACGGCGCCTTGTACCGCAAACCGCGTCATGTCGACTTTCCGAACGCGACGCTGTGGTGCGACGATCTGTACATGAGCGTGCCTTACCTGTGCCGCTGTTATCAGCGGACGGGCGAGATCGGCTTTTTGGATGATGCGGCCAATCAGTTCGTGCAGTTCAAAAAGCGGTTATTCATGCCCGAGCGGCAGATCATGTCCCATGTTTACGATTTCGGTATAGACAAACCGACGAGAATCGCCTGGGGGCGCGGCAACGGCTGGGTGCTGTTCTCGCTGTCCGAACTGCTGGAGGTGCTGCCGGAGCAGCATAGCCGCCGCAAAGAGCTCCTTCAATTTTTCAATGAATTGTGCGAAGGCTTTTTGCGCCTGCAAGGCCGCAGCGGCCTGTGGCATCAGGTGCTCACCGAGCCGGAATCGTACGAGGAAACATCCTGCACCTCGATGTTCCTCTACGCCTACGCCCGCGGAATACGCCACGGCTGGATTGACGATGCGGACCGATACATGCCGGCCATTCAAAAAGGCTGGAACGGGCTGGCCCGCATCTCGATCGATAAGTACGGCAACGTGTACGGAGTATGCCGCGGATCGGGCTACTCGTACAGCGTCGGCTACTACAAGGACGATCTGCCTTGGCTGCTCAACGATACGCACGGCATAGGCATCGTTTTGCTGGCCGGCATTGAAGTGCTGAAGCTGCAACGGTTTCTCGCCGACACCTGCAGCACCAAAGCCACCTGAGCTACCGGAGCTACCGAAGCCGCAAAGGCCGCCGGAGATGCCGAAGCCGCCGGAGGCGGGGCCAGCGCCCCAAAGCCACCTGAGCTGCCAGGGGCGCTGAAGCTGCCTGAGTCAGCGCCAATCCGGGACCGGGGCGGTATACTTCTGTCAAGCGGATTGCATCGTTAGAAGGAGGCCCCGGAAGAATGCGTTGCCAAAACGATGCTTCGCCAGCCGCACGTAAAAAAACTTCAAAAATCTGGCTGCTGAGAAAACATACATTGGAGAGGCGCATCCCTTTGGCGCATTGAAAACCTGCAAAATCTGATTGTTGGGCGCAGCTGTTCTTCCCCAACCCCCACCTCTCCTGTACGGGTCGCAACGGTGCTCAATAAGGGGGATGAGGCAGCTTGGGTAGGGAGAAAACCTGCGAAAGTGCAGGTTTTTTCCGTGAAATCGGCTAATTGGGGCGAAAAACCTGCAAAAGTGCAGGAATTTTTGCTGAAAGTGAATCTGAGCCCATGTTTTCGGTGAAAAGCCTGCACAATTGCAGGAATTCTTCGCAGCTAGCGATCAAGGGCGCAAATTCATGTATTTTTGCAGGTTTTCTTGGTGCAGCCAGGCGAGTTTGCGACTGGCTCTGGCGTGCAGATTTCTGAGCAGCCTGAAAAATACACCTTTATGCTCCTTGATGTATTTGCCTCGGAACTGTTCCTGCAAATCTGCAGGCTTTGCAAGCGAGAGGCAGGCAAGCAAGGGGGGCACGAGAGGGAAGTAGGAGGCCGTGCCTCCATTCCCCGAACTCAACATGCAGCCGACCCACCGCCGTCATGCAGCGTAACACCGCGCACTGGAAACTGCGCGCGGCGAAAAAAGAGGCTGCCCCAAAAGCGTGCGCATAGTATGGGAACGGCCCAAAAATCGAGCAAAAGGACCTCAAATTCCACTATCAAGTGGAGAATGAGGTCCTTTCTTCAGGTGATATTTCGAGGCAAAGGGGCAGCCCCTTTTTCCGCTATGTTAGTTCGTGGAAGTGCTGTCCGTTGCGTCTGCGGCAGGCGCTTCCGGTTTTTGGTGCTTGTCTTCAACGAATTTTTTCAGCGTATCGGTCAAGCTGTCTTTGAGTTTGCTGATCAGGTCGTCTTCGCTAATTCCTTTGGCCGCTGCAATTTCAACGATCGTCTTGCCGGAATCCAGCTCGGTTTTCAGCTCATCCTGCGTGATGCCCAGAATCGTCGTCAGCGCCTCGGAGTTCCCCAGGAAACCGCCGCCGAAGCCGCCGCCACGATGACCCTCGCCTCCGTTTTCTTGTCCGCCTTCAGGTCTTGCGTTCTCGATATGCTGTTTCAGGCGGGTCGCAAGATCCGCGGTGATTTTGTCCGCTTCCGCTTGCGTGATCGTGCCTGCCGTAACTTGGGCAGCGATTGCCGTTTTCTGAGCGTCAGTCAGCTTGGCCAGGAAATCATTCTCCGTCAAGCCGGCCGCTTGCGCGATTTCCAGTAGCGTCTTGCCTTCTTTCAGCGATGCCTGGATCGTGCTCACGTCTACGCCCAGCACGGTTGCCGCCGTTTCGTCGAGCTTGCCGCCTTGGAAGCCGCCGCGTCCGCCCTGCTCACCGCCGCGGAATCCTTCGCCTTTGTTGCCGAAGCCTTTGTTCTCAATTTGCTGTTTCAAACGAGTCGAAAGATCCGTTATCAGCTTGTCGGCCTGCTCTTGCGTCAGCTTGCCGGCCGTCACCTTCTCGTTGATCGCCGTCGTTTCGGCGGCAACCAGCTTCGCCAGGAAATCGTCCTCCGTCAAGCCGGCCGCTTGCGCGACTTCAAGCAGCGTCTTGCCTTCTTTCAGCGACGCCTGAAGCGTGCTCTCGTCTACGCCCAGCACAGCTGCCGCTTCCTTGACGATGCTGCCTCCGTAGAAACCTCCTTGGCGGCCGCCGCGGTCTTTGAAGCCGTCCGATTTTTGAACGGTCGAGCCGCTCACTGTACCGGCATACGCCTGATTATGTAGCGCTCCGACAAAACCTGTTCCAAGAACAAAAGATGCTGCAATCGTACCTGCGAGAATTTTTTTGCTAATAGTTTTCATATTGTTATTCCACCTTTTCGAATGTTTTTGTTGTTTACAAGACCAAGTATAGGCCCCTTTCCTGAATCCCCCCTGAGCGCCGACTTAATAAACCATGAGCGTTGCCTGAGGGTTTCCTGAGTCCGGCTGCCGTCGCATGAAACGCAAAAAAACTGCAGTTGTCTGCAGTTTGGCAAAGTCCGGCTGCTGTCAGGGAACAACACCAGCCTGTTTATTTTTCATATCCGTTAGGGTTGTTGAATTGCCAGCGCCAGGCGTCTGCGCACATGTCTTCAACGCCTTTCTCGGCAACCCAGCCTAATTGCTCGCGCGCTTTCGTTGTGTCCGCATAGCACGTAGCCACATCCCCCGGCCTGCGCTCCTCGATGCTGTACGATATTACTTTTCCGGAAGCTTTTTGAAAGGCTTCGACCATTTCAAGCACGCTGTAACCCCGGCCGGTACCGAGATTATACGCTTCGATCCCGCTCCTGGACAGCAGTTGTTCCAATGCTTTTAAATGCCCTTTGGCCAGATCGCTGACGTGAATATAATCCCTGACTCCGGTTCCGTCTACGGTCGGATAATCGTTCCCGTATACCCGCAGCTTTTCCAGTTTGCCGATAGCCACTTGGCTCACATACGGCATCAGATTGTTCGGCACGCCGTTCGGATCTTCCCCGATTCGTCCGCTGGGGTGCGCTCCGACCGGATTAAAATACCGCAGCAGCGATATGCTCCAGCTGTGATCCGAGATGTACAAGTCCTGCAAAATCCGCTCGATCATAAGCTTTGTTTGACCGTATGGATTCGTCGCGTCGAGCGGAAAATGTTCATGAATCGGCACCTGCTCAGGCACCCCGTAGACAGTTGCCGAAGAGCTGAACACCAATTTGCGGACATCGTATTTTTGCATGACATTGCACAGAATTAATGTGCCGGTAATATTGTTGTGGTAGTAAGATAAAGGAAAAGAGACCGATTCCCCCACTGCCTTTAACCCTGCAAAATGGATCACCGCTTCGATCGAATGCTCGCGAAACACCTGTTCCAGCCCCGCAAAGTCGAGCAAATCCAATTGATAAAATGCAAAATCCTTCCCCGTCAGCTCACGGACCCGCTCAAGCGCCTCCGGCTTGCTGTTCATCAGATTGTCGACAACGACGATCTCATAACCCTTGTCAAGCAGTTCGACACAGGTATGGCTGCCAATATAACCTGCTCCGCCAGTTACTAGAATGGACATGATTTCCGTTCCTCCAATTTACGATTTCATTGCGCCGGCGCATCTGCATGCAGCCTTTTTCCAACTTAATGGATTTATGCCATTTTAGCAAATACCAAAAAAACGCCCCACCCTTCTCAAGGAAAAGGATCAGTGCGCTCCGGTAACAAATGCATGATTACACAACGACTTTGCCGGACAGGTCATTATTGGCAGCCCCGGCGTTGATGTTCGTATATTTGGTTAACCCTCTGTCCAACTGTGCGAATGACCCTAAATAAGCTTGCACTTCACCAATTGTTAACCCCAAGCTGCGAGCCTCGCGAATCATTTCTACCCAGTCTGAATCCAAGGGATTGCGTTCCATACCCAATTGCACAAATACTTTAGACATACTATTACCTCCAATGTGAAGTTTGTTTGCAAAAAACCATCTATTAACGGTTTAATAGATTGGGTCGGTTGCACCACTAACTCCACATGCTCCAGGTGCCCACATACGGCGCATGTATCAAAGTATTCCCATAATTAATTATCCAATTGCGGAATAGATCTCAAGGCCTAAGACTGAAACATTTCTCATCAACCTAAGCCTATTATACAACGACCTTCTCCTAAATTCCACCAAAAAATTTGAAAAAAAACTGCTAGGTCATTATTTTTTAGGAAAATGATACTAATGTATCCGCAATAGATAAGTAATTAGTAGGATGCTCACTTGTTGTTTTCCTGGTTTTTCTTCCATTTGCTGAATTCCAAAAATTCGCGAAACTGCTCCTTCGTTACTCCCGAATCCATCGCCTCTTTGACCAAATCCTGCCACTGGCTGTCCAGTTCTTCTTGCACTTTCGGCTGTTCTCCGTGCAGGATCAAGTCGAGCGGCACGTCAAGCGCAACCGCAATTTTTTCCAAAAATTGAATGGACGGATTTTTCTGAATATCTCTTTCCATATTGCTTAAATAAGATTTGGCGACTTCAGCCTTGGCAGCAAGCTCAGATAAGCTGAGTTTTTTTTCCAGCCGTAATCTTTGAATCCTTTTACCAATCACACTTATCATCTTCCTTTTTGCTTTATTCACCATGTTTACGCATATTATAGCAAAGTACCCCTGCCCAGACTATCGCTATATTTTCCAACCGCATACAATTTTCAGAAAAGAAAAAATGCATCTGCACAAAAATGGAGAAATAAAAGCGGTTAAACTTCTATTTGCCATTTAAGGAGATGCATTTCGAAGGCCTACCCCCGGTGTCCGGCGGGTTGCACAAAACAAACTTCGCCCGCCGGACTCTCAGCGCCGCCGTTCACTCGCCGGGGTTCGTCAAACGCCATTTGTTAAACTCAAGGAATTCTTTAAACTGGTGCTTGTTAATACCGGATGACATAGCTTCTTTAATAAGCTGATACCATTCCTGATCCAGTTCTGCGACATTCGTTTCCGGAGCTTCTTGATCAAGAAACCTGTCTACAGGCACCTTCAGAACGGAGGCGATTTTCTCGAGAAATTGTATCGACGGGTTCTTTTGAACATCACGTTCCAAATTGCTTATATATGATTTGGCCACGCCGGCCCGCTCTGCCAGCTCGGACAGAGACAATCCCTTTTCCTTGCGAAGCTGCTGTACTCGAGTTCCTATCATCAAGATCTTCCTTTTTTTAACGATGTAATATATTCCATGCTATCTGACAGCCGCTTTGTGCCGTAATGTGCTTTTCATGCAATCGATAACTCTCGTCTGCTCCTCTTCCATCATCCCGGATCCTGATGGCAAGCATAAGCCGGTGTTAAACAATTTCTCGGAAACACTTTCGTTCTCCGCATGCCGGTAATATTCCGCTCCCCCAAAAAGAGGCTGCAGATGAAGCGGTTTCCAAACCGGACGGGCTTCGATGTTTTCTGCTGTCATTGCTTCGAGTATGGATTTGACGCTTACGCCATGTTGTTCCTCATCCAGGGTGATCACGGTAAGCCATCGGTTCGACCTTGTGTTCTCCAATTCAGGCATAAATTGTATGCCCGGGATGCCGGATAGGCCCTGCCGGTACTTTTCGAAAATGGCTCTTCGAGCACTCACCCGCTCATCCAGTACGCCCAATTGCGCGCGCCCAATCCCTGCCAATACGTTGCTCATGCGATAATTAAAGCCAAGCTCCGAATGCTGGTAATGCGCGGCCGCATCCCTGGCTTGAGTGGCCAAGAAACGCGCTTTTTGCAAATCATCCAGATCATTGGAAACAAGCATGCCTCCGCCGGACGTCGTAATAATTTTGTTCCCGTTAAAGGAATAGATGCCGTACTTGCCGAAAGATCCGCTCGCTTGCCCTTTATACGTTGATCCTAGCGACTCCGCTGCGTCTTCGATCACGGGAATATCGTATCGATTGCATAATGCAAGGATCTCGTCCATTTTCGCGCTTTGTCCGTATAAATTCACCACGATAATGGCCTTGGGCAGCTCTCCCTCACGGTCCGCATCCGCTAACGCGCGTTCCAATGCATCAGGCGACATGTTCCAGGTCTCAGGCTCCGAATCGATAAAGACGGGCACGGCCCCCTGGTAAACAATCGGGTTGGCGCTGGCTACGAATGTCAAGCTCGAGCAAAACACTTTGTCGCCCTGCTCCACGCCCAGCAACCGCAAAGCAAGATGAATGGCCGCTGTTCCAGAGCTTACGGCAGCTGCGCCGTTCATTCCGACATAGGCGGCAAGCTCGCTCTCAAAAGCATCGACATGCGGTCCTAGCGGAGCAATCCAGTTCGTTTCGAAGGCTTGGGCTATGTATGTTTGTTCCTGGCCGCTCATATGCGGAGCCGATAAATAGATTCTTTTTTTCTCCGATGTCACTTGCAACGCACCTTTCCTTCCAGAATGTTGAATTAAGATATATGAAATATAGTAATTTCCGGTCTGCAAAACATGCGGATCGGTAAAAAGCTGGTGCCGATCCCGCGGTTCACGTATAAAGGCATCCGCCTGTCTCCAATGGCGTACAATCCGTCTACATATTTTTGTCCAAGTTCCGGGGTAAAAAATGGCTTGGAGAACGGCTTGCGAATTTGGCCGCCATGCGAGTGTCCCGAGAATTGGGCGTTCACACCGAAACCGGAACAAATATCCGCAAGATCAGGCTCATGTGCCAGCAGCAAAACGCAATCTTGTTCCGACTTCCCTTGCAGCGTCTTCTCGATATCGAAGTGGCCGAACATATATTCATCCACACCTGCGATACATAAGCGCTGCCCATTTTCTTCGATATAGCCGTGCGCATTGATCAACACGCGAAAATTCGAGTTTTGCAGCATCTGAACGGCTTGATCCCTCGCTGCATAATCGTGGTTCCCGAGGACAGCCCACTTTCCGCCGCGCGGCGCGCGCAGTTCCTGGAGCAAGGGCAGCACCGACGGCGACGGCGTTTCCAGCCACCCACGATCCAATAAATCACCTGTAAAAAACAGAATGTCAGGCTGTAAATCGTTGATCATCCGCACGACCCGGCGGAACGATTCGCCATCGTAATGAAAGCCGAAATGCGTATCGCTGAATTGAACGATTTTCCAACCCTTGAAGGCTTCGGGCAGCTTGCCGATCTTGAGATCCACCTTGCGTATCTGATACCAGAATCGCTCCCCGATGGCATCCGCGGTTCCCACTACGCCTGATCCGAGCAAAATCAATCCCGCTTTTTTCAAAAAACTTCGCCGGGATATCTTCTTTGGCTCAGTCATGTGCGGGCTCCGGCATCTTGCTGATCACCTTCGCGGGAGTTCCCACGGCGGTGCTGTGCGGCGGTACCGGACGAATGACAGTAGCGCCTGCCCCAATCACGGACCATTCCCCGACCGTCATTCCCGGAATGACGGTTGCTCCCGCGCCTATCATAGCCCCTTCCGCTACCTTCACATCGCCGGTCAATGTTGCGCCGGGTGCAATATGAGCATAATCCCCGATGCGGTTGTCATGCTCGATGACAGCAGCCGTATTGATGATGGCATGGCGTCCGATTACAGCATCGGCCTGAATAACCGCATTCGCCATAACTACCGTTCCTTGGCCGATTTGAGCGCTCGGGCTGATCACCGCTGTCTTATGGACAAGGGTCAGGTAATATGCATCCGCTACATTCAGTCGCGAAACAACCGCTTGTCTAATTCTATTATTTCCGATAGCGATAATGAACTTCAGTTCTTCCAGTTTGCCCATCACCTGCTGCGCTGCAGAGACAGGACCTTTGAACACGCCGTCTTGCAGCGATAAATCATCATATTTATCATCAAGGAAGGCTCTTATGGTATAGCCCTCTCTCGCAAGTATCATATCGCGAATAACTTTGCCGTGCCCTCCCGCACCGACCACTGCGATGTCCAGCTCAACCACACCCTTCGCTAAGAGAGCTTCGTCCCCCTGAATTTCTCCATGGTGACATGATTATCTTGACTGACTCCTTCGGATTTAAACACTTTATAGAAAGTTAACATCATGATTTTCAAATCCAGGGCAAAGCTTCGATTCTCTACGTACCATACATCCAGCTTGAATTTGTCTTCCCATGAAATCGCATTCCTGCCGTTAACCTGAGCCCAGCCCGTGATCCCCGGCCTGACCAAATGCCGTTTGGCCTGTTCCTCGGTATAGAGCGGCAAATAGTCCATCAACAACGGCCTTGGGCCGACCAGGCTCAAATCGCCTTTGATCACGTTGACCAGCTGCGGCAATTCATCCAGACTAAATTTTCGCAAAATTTTGCCGAAATGGGTTAGCCTCACTGCATCGGGCAGCAAGTTCCCTTCGCTGTCTCGCGCATCCGTCATAGAACGAAATTTATATAAGTAAAACGGCTTGCCGTGTAAACCGGGACGCTCCTGCTTAAATAGAACCGGCGTACCTAATTTGTTTCTGACCAGGACAAACAATACGGCGATCAATGGAGACAGCAGCAAAAGCATCGTGAAGGAAACCAATAAATCGAACAGCCTTTTCATCTTATCAACTCCTTTGCTTCTGAGCGGCACATCATATTACAAGTACAAGTATTTGCTGCCATAATAAATATTCAGGCTGATGACGCTCTCGTAATAGTAGTAAAGGAAATAAAAAACCATGATCAGATAATAAATAAATTTCTGATGTCTCGTGACGAACACCTTCACGACCCAAGGGATCAGAATAAGACTGTACAAGCCGAAATAGATGCTGAATCTCGCAAATATCCACTGCTGCGTCGCGATAAGCATAACGACAACATTCAGCAAGCACATATTGACGATGATATCGCTTTGCGGAAAAATGCTCCTCAGCTTATCTCTTCCGATAAAAGCAAGGACCAGCGGCGCAGCCGTCACAACAACCCGCAAAAAATTGGCGCCATGCGTTTCGAGATTTTGGTATTCGCTGTATTTCGTATCCTGGATCACCGTGAACAGAGCTTGTGAAAATTGGCCGAAGCCAAGCACGAATATGACCGCTATCGCCAGGAATATGTAAGTTTGGTACGTCCACGCTTTTCGCCTGACAATAAAATAAATGGGCACGAGAATAAGCGCGGATTGATGAATAGTCGCCGCCAAAAGAACGACGGCCATATACTTTTTCCAATTTCCGTCCAATATATATTTGGTTGCCGCAAAGAGCAGGGCAGCTGCAAGAAACTGCCTGATGCCGTTCATGGAAACCAGGAACATTCCGCTTGTAATGTATAGAAAGACACTCAGTTCAAACAATCTCGCATATTTATATAGAACAATCAGAATACATACATTTGTTAATAAGGCTACTACGAAGATCAGGAGCTGCGGATCAAGCGATATTTGCTGCAGCAGCATCTGAAATAAATTAAACCCGAAATCCGCGCTAAACAAGGCGCTGTACAAATTGAAGTGATTGGTGCGGTAAGAGTACATATAGAAAACCGTGTCGCCGATATTGTTTCTGAGACCGGAAACGAGAACTATAATGGCGATAACGATGAAAACAAGCATCCTGTTCGGCCTAATATAGACCGGACCTGTCGGGATCGGTTTAGCGACGAATCTGGCCAATAATGAAATCATATACACACTGCATAAAGTAATCCAAAATATCGTCATTCCGCGATCCCTCTCATGATGCAAGCAAAACGTTGCCGCATTTTTATGCAAGCGTCCTATTCTTGTTTTGAATATATACATAGAGCATTACGCCCAGCGGCGTCGCCAATAACGTCGTCCACTTGCAAGGCGATTCCAACAAATATTTGCGGTTGCGGATCATCAGATTGCTGGATACATAATGTACCGCCTCTCTGAATCTCTCCTTATAGGAAGTGGCGTATTGCATGGCGACTTTTCTGAAAAATGAAAAGCCCCGGGGATTTCTCACATATTGTTTGAGCATATTCAAACTGGAGCCGTCGGCCAAATATTCTACATGACATAGAATTTCATTCATGACCAGCAACGGGCACTCTTGATCGATGAGAACATATTTGTAGCTCAGCGGACAGTATTTCTCGCCCGGAAAAATCGGATACGGCGGGCATTTCCGGGTGAGCTCGGTCCGGTACACCAGCTTCTTATCTCCTCGAACCTTGTGCTTCGCATACAAATCGGTAAGCGTCGAAGCCTTCAGCCGTTCGGGCATCGGGGTTCCGATGATCGCTCCGTCCGGCGTCGCATCCAATCCGACAATTCCGGCGTATTGCTCGCTTCCGTGTTCTTTCCAAAAGGAAATAATACTCTCCACTGCATTATCTGACATATAATCATCTGAATCAATACAAACATTAAGCTCTGTTTCGATTAGTTCGTAAGCGGCATTATGTGCGCCATGCATCCCCAAATTATTTTGATAATGATAGCGGATGTTAACGATGCCCTCGGAAATCCAGGAACGGACGAGCTCCTTGGTGTTATCCTGAGAGCCATCATCGATGATGAGCCATATAAAATCTTTGCTCGTCTGTCTCGCTAAACTGGCGTAACAAAGATGGAGTGTATAGGCTCGGTTATACGTAGGTGTGAACACGGTTAAAGTGGGAACCACGATAATTAAACCTCCGGAACGTTACATGCTCTTATATTGCAAATAATAGTCTGCCAGCCATTTTGACATCGTTTGGGTGTCATAACCGTTCGCGCTTAATTGCTCCGAGGTATCCGCATGTTCATAGGAGGAGTCGAGAATCCGCTGCGCCCAGGTATCCGTCGATTCTTGCAGGCTTACAAAGCGGACGCGGCCGGTCACATCGGTTTCTTTGGTGATGGCATCCGACACCACGCAGTGCAATCCGGCAGCCTGCGCTTCCACCAGGACGACGGGTAGTCCTTCGAACAAGGATGGAAACAGAAACAAATCCATGCCTTGCATCAATTTTGGAATATCGCTTCGCACACCCAAAAATCGAACGCTGCCCGATAAACCCGACTGCTCCACTTTATTTTCGATCGAAGCCCGCAAATCACCGTCGCCTACCAATAACAGCAGCGCATCCGGGCGCTTTTTATGAACGGCTTTGAACACGTCAATGAGAAAGCTGTGATTCTTTTGTTTATTGAATCTTCCAATGTGGCCCAAGACCAACTGTTCTCCAATGCCCAGTTCGGCTCTTACCTGCTTGCGGGCCTCTTCATCGTATTTAAAGTCCGCCACGTTCACCGCATTATTGAGAACTGTAACTTTGGGGGCCGACTTCTCTCCGAACAACCACTCACCGGCTTTGCGCGAGCATGCAAAATATTGGCTGGGGTGATCTTTCATCGCATATCTGGCATACAAACGGAAAGGGAGCTTCAAATCGATGCCAAGATCGCTTAAATGGCTATGGGCGATTCGGCAAGGAATTCCGGCCTTATTGGCCGCCCGAAGCACGAAGCTGCTGTTCTCGTTAATGTGCGAGTGCACGACCCGATATTCGGGATGCTCCGCAAAGAAATGATCCAGCACGCTAAAATAAAGCCGGTAATTGCCTGGCCTGATTTGCGGCATCCGAAAGATTTTGCCCCCAAGGCTCTCAATTTCTTGATCGTAATGCCCTTCCGAAGACCGGTGCACCATAAAATCAAATTGTATGCTGCTTCGGTCCATTTGCCGATAATAATTCATCAGCATCGTTTCCAATCCGCCGCGGTTCATATGGGTCACTACCTGCAATACACGTATCGGTTCCATATATTCGCTCCTATCTAACCATCTTTCTAAGCTGTTCTATGGCTACAAGCATGAAGTAGTATGCAGGTGTAATACCATATTTCGCACAACCATAAAACACTCTCCAGACAGCTGAAAAATGCTTCATCTCCAATTGCCGAAAGGAACGCTTGACCCGCTCGTCGTTGACGATGAGGCGAAGCATGCGCATCTTCCGCCATACTGAGGCCTTATTGCCTTTGCTGATCGTATTCAGACCGAGCCCCAGGGTGTTTAAACAAATCCGGTTGTTCAGCGCAGCATGAAAATCCGCATTCAGTTTCTTCTCGATCAGCAAACTTTCGATCATCCCGTAGAGAGCAAACCATTTATGGTGCAAATCCGGTTTATACCCCGTTGTCAATGAACCGGCATTATCGCGCCAGTAGTGGTAGTAAGGTTTGTTCAGAAATACAAATGACTGAGCGTAATAGAAGGCGTGTATATTAAAAAGAGAATCCTCGTTCGTGCCGATCAGACTCAGGTCAACGAACCGCAGCTGCCGATCCTTGATAAGCTCGCTCCGGTACAGCTTTGACCAGACGGTGCCCCAGGCGTCCAGCAGCTCCGGACTTGCCACTTCTTCGGACAGCGGACCGACCAGACGTCTCATTACTTTCGCTTGAACGTCTTCATTGCGGTAACATACCTTCTCGGGAAGTTGGAACTCCTTCACTTTGGCATGCGTACCGAACTCCCGCATGTAGCCGCACATGACAATATCCGCTTTTTCGTCGATTGCGGTCGTATACATCCGCTCGTACATATCGGTATCCGCCCAGTCATCCGGGTCTACAAATCCGATGTAATCTCCCGCAGATGCCAGAATGCCGTCATTTCGCGCAGCGGAGACCCCTCCGTTCAGCTTCTCAATGACCACAATCCTGCTGTCCTTGCTTGCGTATTCGCTAAGGATAGCCCCGCTTCCGTCCGTCGAACCGTCGTTTACAGCTATGATCTCTATATCCGACAAGGTCTGGGCAAGCAGGCTATCGAGACACCGGCTCAAATAATTCTCCACATTATATATAGGCACGATGATACTGACTTTTGGAAACATCTGAATCCCCCAACATGTACCGGGCATATATTTCGCTTAACTCCGATCCGACTTGCGAAAGCGAGTATTGCTGCACCCGGAGCAAACTTTCAGCCTGCATTTGATTCCGCCGGTCCTTCGATCTCCAGAGCTCCAACAGCCGTTTAGCCATCAGTCCGAAGTTTTCATGCGGCACCACGTGACCGTTCACCGATTCTTGAACAAGTTCGGCATGGCCTCTGTTGTGACTGGCGACAACGGGCAACCCGCACGCCATGGCTTCCATAATATTCACAGGCAAGCCCTCGCGAATGCTGGAGGCGACAGCTATATCGCACACCGGCAAAATCCGATCGATATCTTCCCGATAGCCAAGAAATACGACTCTGTCCGATATCCCCAGCTTTGCGGCAAGCTCCCGGCATGCTTCCTGCAGCGGCCCTACTCCGGCGAGCAGCAGGTTCATGTTAGGCGCTTCGTCCTTGATAGCTCCTAACGCTTGTATGAGGAGCTGCTGGTTCTTATTTTTATTAAACTCTGCTGCATAAAACATCAGGAAGTCATCCGGGCGATAGCCCAGTTCCAGCCTCATTTCCCGCTTCTTCTCTTCTGCCGCCGGTTTAAACCGCTCCGTGTTCACGCCTACGCCATGAACATGCTCTATTCGCTTGGCCTTAAAGCGATGGTCCACCGCCAATGTATAATCTTCTCCATTGATCGTAATCAAGCAATCGGTCACTTTTGCGAGCATCTTTTCGATCGGGTAATAGATCAGCCAGTTGAGGAGAGGCGCTCCTTTGCAAAAATGAAAGCCGTGCGCCGTGTACAGCACATTCGTGCCGATATTCCTTCTGGCGGCACTTGCAGCCAGGCGGGCAAGCACGCCTCCTACAGGAGTGTGGCAATGTACGATGTCGTATTTTTGATTATCGATGATAGCCTTGAGCTCGCGGTAAGCCTTCAAGTTCTGCCTCCGGAACGGAGAGCGGTGAATGGGAAGATCGTACTTCCGATCCACATGCGGAAGCTCCATGTTCCCGTGTGCGGCAACGTGCACCTCCCAGCCTTGCTCCTGAAACCATTTCATGTGCGGCAAATGGAACGCCTTGAAATGATAATCCACAGTCGCAACAAACAATACTTTTCCAGCCATTGTCCCCATCCGTTCACAGTCCATAAAATTAGTTGCGCGCTGCTTCTTTGTCCATAACTTGAGTAAGGTAATCCAGCAAATGGCTTCGCAAATCTTCCCGCTGCAAGGCGAATTCGATGGTCGTTTGAATAAAGCCTAATTTCTCGCCCACATCATACCGAATCCCTTCGAACTCATAGGCGAAAACCGCTTCATGCCGGTTCAACTGCGCAATGGCATCGGTAAGCTGGATTTCACCGCCGGCCCCCGGCCCCTGATTTCCCAAAACCTCAAAAATCCGCGGACTTAAAATATAGCGTCCCATAATCGCCAGATTGGATGGCGCTGATCCCGCCTGCGGTTTCTCAACCAAGTTGCTGACGTTGTATATCCGTTCGTCCATCGCTTTCCCGTCTACAATTCCATATCTGGAGACTTCTTCATCCCTCACGTGCTTGACCCCGATGATGGAACCGTGATAGCGGTCATATTGTTCGATCATCTGCAAAAGGCAGGGCTTTTCCGCAGAGACGATGTCGTCTCCGAGCAGTACGGCAAACGGCTCATTGCCTATGAATTTACGCGCACACCAGATAGCATGCCCGAGACCTTTCGGCTCCTTCTGGCGGATATAATGAACATCTACCATATTGGAGGATTTTTGAACCTCGCTGAGCAATTCGTATTTCTTCTTTTCCAATAAATTTTGCTCCAATTCAAAAGAGTTATCGAAGTGATCCTCAATAGCTCTCTTGCCTTTGCCCGTTACGATGATAATATCTTCGATCCCCGACTCCACTGCTTCTTCGATAATGTATTGAATCGTCGGCTTATCTACGATAGGCAGCATTTCTTTGGGCATTGCCTTGGTCGCAGGCAGAAACCTTGTGCCTAACCCGGCTGCAGGAATGATCGCTTTTCTTACCTTCATTATGACTGTGAACCCCTCTTCTTCATTCAAATTACGGCAGATACAAGCTTGTTGCGTTCTACTTTGCCATTGGCTACGTCGAGCAGCAGATTTTTCAGCGTTTGGATGTCAAGAGTCGGGTAGATCTCGATGATTTCCTCAATCTCCGATATGAAGAGACCCGCCGTCTTGCCTATATAAATTTTGGGGAATACTTGTTGCTTATGAACCTCGTCTTCCGCTAACAGTTCCTCGTACAGCTTCTCGCCCGGCCTCATTCCATTAAACTCGATTCCGATATCCTCAATAGAGTTCCCGGACAGCTTGATCAGGTTTTTGGCCAAATCGACGATTTTGACCGGTTCGCCCATATCAAGGACGAAAATCTCCCCGCCCCTGGCCAAAGCTCCCGCTTGAATAACCAGCCTGGATGCTTCCGGGATCGTCATAAAGTAACGAACCATGTCAGGATGAGTGACCGTTACCGGCCCGCCATTTTGAATTTGTGTTTTGAATCTCGGGATCACACTGCCACGGCTGCCCAATACGTTACCGAAGCGAACAGCGACGAACGTCGTGCTGCTAATCGTATCCATGTGCTGGACGATCATTTCCGCCAATCTCTTCGTAGCTCCCATCACGCTGGTCGGGTTAACCGCCTTATCGGTAGAGATCATAACGAATTTCCCTACGCCGCTCTGGCTTGCCGCCCTGGCGACATTCATAGTCCCGATGACATTGTTCTTGACCGCTTCCTCCGGATTGCGCTGCATCAACGGCACATGCTTATGCGCCGCGGCGTGATACACAACATCCGGCCGGTGGAACTGCATCACTTCAAGCATTTTTTTGGCGTCTTGGATATCCATGATTTCCGTATAAAACTTGATGTTCGTATGTGCAAACATTTCCTTTAATTCTATTTCCGCCGAATAGATGCTGTTCTCGCCATGCCCCAATAAAACCAGCTTCTCCGGGTGGAATTGGGCAATTTGACGGCAAATTTCGGAACCGATGGAACCGCCCGCCCCCGTTACCAGCACAACTTTGTCTTTTATGTATTCCGAGATACTGCCCATGTCCAATTCAACGGGCTCCCGGCCCAACAGATCTTCGACCTGTACATCCCTGAACTTGCTAACCGATACCTTCCCTGTAACCAGGTCTTCCAGCATCGGAAGAATTTTGGTTTTGGCTTTTGTTTTCGCGCATTCCTGGAAAATGGCGTTGAGCTGTTTTTTGTTTAATGACGGGATGGCTATAATGATGTTGTCGATTTTCAATTCCTGAACGATCCGCTCAATTTGGCCCGTTCCGCCCACCACCGAAATTCCTAATATATCCAGGTTCTGTTTTTTCGGATTATCGTCAATAAATGCGATCGGCTTCAATTCCGAATCGTTGTTCTGAATTAATTGTCTCGCTACCATAGTCCCTGCGGCCCCGGCCCCGACGATCAGCGTCCGTTTTTTACTGTCATCCTGCCTGATATAAGTATCGCGGAACATTCTCCAACCGAACCGTGAGCCCCCGATCAAAAGCATATGCAGCATCCAGGTCACGCCCAGCAAGCGAAGGAAAGTCGTATCCAGCATTATGAGTTGTACGACGCCCGTAACCAGAATCGAAAAGGTCACTGCCTTCAAAATAATGAGCAGTTCTCCGACACTCGCGTATTCCCACGCTTTTTTGTACAACTTGTACACAAATGAGAAAAAATGATGGCTTAGCAGCAGTACGAGCGCGCTAATGATGATGGGTACCGTGATCACATGGACCGTGGCGTTCACCAGAAAACTGCTGAAGAAGACAGCGGTTAACACGATCAACGAATCCAAGGAGATTAATAATGAATACCTCTGGCGATATGTCAAACGATTTCACCCTTTCGGATCATTTTAAAACTATTTAATCGTTACCATTCTTTATAAAGAACAGCGAAGGCAAAAAAAATATGGAAAACAGGTATACGATTTCTTTAAAACGGATCATAGCAGAGCATTTTTTGAAAAATACCGTACGATGAGCGGAGTACAGAAGTGCCGCGGCGAACTTTCACATCAGTTACAGTTCAATTGTAGTTCTTTATAAAGAACATGTCAATTCATAAATTAACCGTGAGTTCGGACACTTAGTTATCACGCTTTAAGCAGATGATGAATCTTGCTTGCGAGGCGATCCATTTTCCAGCTGAAATAATGTTTCTTTTCAAACCTGTGGCCGTCAACGGCTATTAGCCACTTATTGTCATTGATTTTTAATTGGTCGATATGATGCATGCCGTCTTTTCTCCAGTCATTCTCCTTATTCGTGCCGCTTAAAACCGTATCGATCCGCTCTTCCGCAAAATCGTCTTCCGTAAGAGTTGTGATTTTAAACAGATTAACCGAATGCCCATAGTAAGGCTCGCCTTGCTGCGTATACCTGTAGATCGCATTGTTATCCACAATGACTCTTCCGCCCGGACGAGTAATACCTATGTCGCTTTTAATCAGGGGGCTTTTCTTATGCTCTTTCCAATCTCCTTCGAGATTTTGCGAATGAAATAAATGTAAGTGCCCATCTATGCCGGCCAGCATCCACCACATCTCTCGATATCGGAATATGGAAGGGTCCGCATATTTACTATGCAGCAGCTCATGAGCGATCTCCCACTCATACGGAAAGTTTGTTGCTCTGTATAACAGCACCTTGGTCGCGGCAATCGATTCCGGCAGCATATAAATTTCGCCTTGAAACGCAAACACTTGCGGATAGGATAAGTGAAACTTTTCCGCTAATATGATTTTCTCGTAAGTCCAGTTCTCTCCGTCCGTGCTTGTGGCTAAGCCTATTTCTCCTTTTTCAGTGGCCTTATTGTACACTTCAAAGAACAAGTAAATGGTAGAGCCGTGTTTGTATAAGAACGGATCCGCGACTAATTCCGCAGCTGCATCGGTAATATCCGAAGCTTGCAAAGTCGGCCGGCTTAATTTTTCGTCCATTGGAGCGTCCTGGATAAAGTTATCGGAGCTAAATACACGGATCGACCATATGTGCGAATCCATAACCCGGTTGTATCTTTTCACGAGCAGCATCGTCATTCCGACAGCTACAATTGCGATCAAACATTGAACCATGAGCAACCCTCCTTTAATGTATGATATGGATGAATCAGGAAGACATCTTCTCTACTTTCCTCTTTTTACCCAACTGCGCGGCTTTCTCAAACACCATGCCGGCCATCCGCCTGGCGATCGTCCATATATACGCAAACTCTCCCGTTTTACGAAAAATAGCTACATAAATGAGGTTCGGCACAACAAATGCGACCGCACCGGTCAGTATCAGCTTCCACAAGTTATCCGGAGCAATCATCCGGCAAATCAGACTCGTCGCCACGCAGGTTCCTAATCCAATAACCACATAGAAGAAATAGGTTGCAAAATACGTTCGTAACGGTTTGTTAAATACCTTCTTATAGACAAGATACGGAGTTGTCCATACGGGAATGACCAGAGCGCTGATCAGCGTCCCCAGAAATACACCGATAATCCCCCAGTACTGCACCAGCCAAATGGAGAATCCGAGATTTACAGCAGCTTGGCATAAAGGCGCATAACGATCCTCATGAAAAATGCCGGCGGTCGTTTTCACCGTTGTAATGGAATTTCTCATGCCTCTCTCATAAAATGTAACCATAAGAACAATCAGCACCGCGTGGTCCATAATAAATGAAGGACCTATCCACAGCGAAATAAAAGGCTCCGAAATCACATAGAGGAATATCGCGAAAAACGAATACAGCCAGAAATTCACCAACCAGTATACTTTATACACTTGATAAACTTTATCCTGGCTTTCCTTGGCTACCAAATTGCCCACGCTGTGGTATATATTGTTGAATATCTGATTAATGAACGTTCTGCATATTTCGATGAGCATATTGTAGTTGGAATACAAGCCTACGGCCGCTACGCTGACAAAAGACGAAATAATAATATTATCCGTGCCGAAAATTAAATAAGCGCCGATATTTTGCAGCAGGATTGCTTTAATATTTTTAGTGATGCTCCTCTTGATCTCAGGGTCCAGTCCCTCTCTTGTTTTCTCTTTCAGGAACGGGTATCTCCGATCAACGAGCATGAACATAATGAACCCGTTGGCAATCGTAATCACACTATCGATAACCAGATATAAGATGTAATTTTGCGTGAATTGCAAAAGAACGATTTTCAGAAGCATCGAAAGGATCGAGGAGACCGAATAGATTCCGGTGATGATGTAACCCTTTTGATTTACGTTTAAGAACGAGCTTTTATATTGAAAAAAATAAGGCGCAACCGTGTTGATCAGAAAAATCAGGTAGATCCAATGCAGGTTGGCTACATTCGCATCTTTGACGAATAAATGAAGGAACGGCATCAATCCCAGACCCAGCAAAAGGATAACGAGCGCTATGATCCGATATGCTTGTTTGTACAAATGCATGAGAGCCTTAATTTTTTCTTTGTCGTTATCCGCAACAGGTTTATACAAGCTGTATATAATGCTCGACCCAAATCCGGCCTCAGCCAAAGAAAGCATAGCCAAGATGCTCGTAAACAACCCGTTCACACCCAAATAATCTAAACCAAGGGTATGGATAAACACTGTCCTCGAAAAAAAACTAAGTATCGTAATCAGCAGCTGACTACCTAACCCGGCACTTATATTGAGTATGGAATGTTGTATTCTCATGTTAACTCCCACTGTTGGCTGCTTTTATTCAACATAACCTATTGTATTACGAAGCTCTCTGTACATGCTTTCCTTATCGGCAAGGGAAACCTTTCCGTTCAAAGTGAAGCTTTTGTCATACACTTTTGCCTGTCTCATTAGTTCGTTACTTTTTTCCAGATAGCTGTCAATCGTAGAAATGACTTTGGCGGGGTTACCGGCAACAATACTGTCTTCCGGTACCGATTTTGTAACGATGCTCCCAGCCGCAACGATAGAATTCCGGCCAATTGTAACTCCAGGCATGATTAATGCTCTTGCACCTATAAATACATTATCTTCAATAGTTATACTTCCAAGCTTTGTATAGTTAATTAACTTTTTAGTGCTGGCATCATGTGCCAATAAATAAGCTTCCGGAGCAATGGTGACGTTATTGCCGATCTGAATTAACCAACAATGGGAATAATCAAAAACAACACCTGGCTGAATAGCGCAGTTATCCCCTATTTTCATCCCCATTTTAATATAATCTTCCATCCACTTTTCTTCTAAAATAACTTTTCTTATTCTGGCCCTTAGAAAATTCATCATTTTCATTAGCATGAATGTACACTACCTTATATTTCATAATTTGTTCATCATACGAATACAGAAGCCCTGGGTGAACGGCAAAATATTAAACAACATGGAATACACGCCGATATCCTTCGTATCGCCTTGGGAGAAATCCACGGCTCCGTTTCGTCTCGTTACCTTCATCAGGTATCCGATCGCCCGGTCGGAGCTCTCCGAACAGTCCTTCGAAATCGCTTCGATCTTTGCCGCGTTCAGCAAAAACCAGCCAAGCGTAGCCGTAGCCGAAGAATCCGGCCGGGATTCCGCTCTGGTAACCGTCCAATTC
Source organism: Paenibacillus sp. sgz302164 (assembly GCF_056120505.1). Lineage (NCBI taxonomy): Bacteria > Bacillati > Bacillota > Bacilli > Caryophanales > Paenibacillaceae > Paenibacillus > Paenibacillus sp. sgz302164. Next base: position 132,375 of record NZ_JBVYOL010000010.1, read on the forward strand.
CAATTCCCGCCGGGTTGTTGGAACGAAATAACGGCTTTGGCGAATCTCTGTACACTTCCCTCCAATACGGACTTATAGGCATGGTCTTCGGAAAGCTCGTTCCAAGCATCGATTAAACCGATGGCGAACCACCCCAGTCCTCTCCCCCATCCATACAGTCCAAGAGGCGCCTTGTTGTCGATCTGGTAAGCATGACAAGGTATAAAGTGCCCGTCCAGCATTCCGTATTGCTCATACGCCTGGATTTGCTTAACGGCCAAGTCTACACACTCTTCCTTGTTGTACCTGAGCCCATAAGCGATGAGAAAAGGGCATATAAACCCGATCGTGTCCACATACCGGTAGCTCTGCATAGCTTTTCGATAAGCAGCAGTCCCATCTTTGCCGATATGCTCCCTGATCAACTCCCAAGTGGCGTCCAAAGCCGGCTTGTAGACATCGATGTCGATAAATTCGAGCTTCATGACCGCGTAAGCGAGAATAGCTCCATCCACATGTACAGGCTTGTTCACCCATTGGCCGTCCCGGTCGAATTTTTGCTGCAGATACGATTGAATGCTCCTCTTAGCTTGCGCATCGTCATGATGCCGTACATATTCGGCTAAGCCAAGAAGCAATGACGCTTCCTGCCAGTGCTGAATGGCACTGCTGGAATAATTGCCTTTGATCATATCGATAGCGACTAATCTTGTATTGTCGGTCACCTTCATCTTCGGCGTATTTGTCAGCCACTTCATGCCGGTTGCCGTAATCGCTTGATTCCACCGCCGCTTGTCGTCATACCGCCCAATATGGATTCGGCTTAGCCAATCCGTGCCGATAGGAATCAAATCCACCAATAAAATGAGTATAAGGATGCCAAGCGCAGCCCAGCCTGCTATATGAATCATCGTCGTTATGTCCTCTCTACACTACTCCACAAATGCGTACAATTTGCCGATCTCCGCTTCCGTCCCCAGCTTCTCCATGGACAGATTGCGGATTAGCCCGCTTCTCAGAGCCTCATCATCCAACAGTCTTTTGATACCGTGAGACACTGCTGCGGCGTTCATTTCTACAATCAATCCGTTGACCTCATGTACAATCTGATCTTTTACCGTACTGTAATTCGTAACGACAATCGGTTTGTGCAAGATTTTTGCTTCATCCAAGGCAATGGATTTCCCCTCGAACCGGGAGGGCTGCACGTAAATATCCGCTTCCCTTATGTATGGATACGGATTTTCGCGAATGCCCAACAGAATGACGTTGTGCTGCAGCTGCCGGTCGGCAATCATCGCCTCAAGCTTGGCCCGATCTTCGCCTTCCCCGATAATATACCAGGTAACCTTGTACCCGGATTGAACCAAGTCTTTGCACGCGTCGATGGCCAGCTCGAATCCTTTCTGGTAAACAAGCCTGCCAACCGAAACCAGCTTCACGCCGTCTGCAGCCATTTCAGCCCGTTCGGATGCCATGTTATGAATCATTTTAGGAGATACGATGTTGTGCATCACTTCAATTTTGTCCTGAAACTCAGGGAATCTATGCTTTAGTACTGCGGCACATTGCTCGGATACTGTAACGATATGATCCAATTGGGAAAAATACGCGCTATCCATGTCCGGGTCCATTCCTAATTTGTCATAATCGTTGTGGATAAACCCTATTTTTTTACTTGCAATAACCTTGTCCACGCAATAATAAATCGGATTCTTTTCCAAATAGGCAATCGCTGCATCGTATCTCTTGTTAACGGCTTGCATCGATCTGGCAATGTAGGCCCAAGCCCGTTGATCAACTTTGGCCCGGTTGCGTTCATTTCTGAAAATATAACTCACACAAAATCTGGAGAACGCAATAGAGAACCGGCCTTTCTTCAAACAATCGGATACTGCTTTCTTTAACGGCATGTCAAAATATTGATATTCCTCGGGCTCTTCCAATATATGAACCTGTTTAGGTATGCTGTTGAAAAATAGGCCCTGGTGTTTAAACAGGAACAGATCCACCTCATAGCTCGCATAGTCGATTGTTTCCAATAAGGAAATTAACGCCTTCTCCGCTCCGCCGCAATCCAGGTTGTTAATAATAAACAGCAGTCTTTTTTTCACAAGCTACCACCTAATTGATTATTTCGTACAATTTACGAATTTCTTCTTCGGTCCCCAGCTTTTGTTTGCTAAGAGTGTCCACCAGCCGTTCCTTCATCGCCTTATCTTTGATAAGCGTCTCAATGCCTTCGCATAATCCGTCTTCGCTTAATTCCACAATGAGCCCGTCGGTACCATGCTGGATTTGATCTTTCGCCGTTTCAAAGCCGGTGACGACAATCGGTTTCCGAAGAATTTTGGCCTCGTCTATGGCAATCGACTTCCCTTCATATCGGGACGGCTGAACGTAAATATCGGACGCCTTGATATACGGATAAGGGTTCTCTTTGATACCCAGCAATTTGAAATGAGGTTCCAAGCCATGGGTGGCGATTAACTGCTCCAATTGTTCCCGTTCGCCGCCCTCGCCAAGCACGTACCATTGTACGGAATAACCCTTGCTTATCAACAATCTGCATGACTCGATCGCCAGATCAATGCCTTTTTCATTGCTTAATCTGGCGACCGTAACGATTTTCGTGCATTTCGCATCGGTCACCATTTCGACAGGCGTATCGTTTTGCGACAATTGATTGATGATGGAAGGGGACACGATATTGTAAATGACTTTCACTCTGTTTTGTAAATGGGAAAAATGAAACACCAGCGATTTGGCGCATTCTTCGGATACGGTAACGAGATAATCCAGGCGGGAGAAATACGGCGTGTCGAATTCCCCGTCCATCCCTGAGGTGGAGTAATTCGTATGAATCCAGCCGATCTTTTTCTTCGCCCGCACCTTCTCTACAACAAAATAAATAGAGGATTTCTCCAAATATCCGATTGCAGCGTCGTACTCTTTATCTAACACATCCAAAGATCTACTATAATATTTCCAGGTGTTTTGCTCGGAGATCGCTTGATCCTTGATCATACGATTCTTCAAGCTGAACATGAATCTGGAGTACGCCAGATCCACCCGCCCTTTCAATATAAATCTGCCCAACGAGCTCTTTAACCCGTCCGAAAAAATCCGGTGATTCTCAGGCATGTCGAGCAGGTTCACTTCTTTGGGCAAAGAATGAATAAACACGCCGGATCTATTGAACAGGACCAGGTCTACACGATACTCGCCGTAATCGATTTGGGATAACAGATTGACAAGACTCTTTTCCCCGCCGCCTGCGGATAAGTCAGGCATAACAAATAGCAAATGCTTCTCACGCTTCATCATTCGTCTCATCTCAAACGGCTTTGACTAGCTCGTTCAAATATTCAACCGCTTTGTAGGACATCTTCTTAATCTGCGGGATCGCTTGCTTCAGCTTTTCTTTAATCGCCTGCTCCTCGCTGAACATTTCATTAAACTTGGCGATGAGTTTGCTGCCTGTCGCGATTTCCTCGATCCCCAGAACCAGCTTCTCTTCGCCGAATAAATCTTTGGCAATGCCCTTCGATTTCACACTGTAGCCGAGCACCATCGTCGGAACATAATTGGAATACGCAGCGATCGTAGCGTGTGTCCTGGCTCCGATAAAGAACCTCATTCTGGCGATGTATCCTTTGTACTGGATGGCATTTAAGTTATTCGGCAGCAGAATGACCCGGCCGGTATCCTTGAATTCGCCATAGTAGCTTTTTAGAACTTCGTAATCATCGTTCCCCGCTTCGATGACGTGCGGCGTAAGCGCAATGGTCGAATCAGTCGTATGCAAGATGTGGGAAATCAGTTCCCTTACGGCGACTTGCGAATCTTTATTTCGCTTCCAGACGAGCGGACTGAAGTTGAGCCCGATGGTGTTGCCTTCCTGCCAGCCTTCAGGCAGAGCCAGCTCCTCTTTTTCCATCGTAAACGCGGCATCCGCGCACAATTTGACATTCGTTAGCCCGTGGCTCCTTAACAGCTCATACGTAAGGGTTTCGCGGGCAAGAATGAGGTCGAACAACCGCAAATCCTGCAATTTTCTTTCCGACAAATCTTCAGCCCCGATTGAGCAGCCCCACAAAACCAATTTCTTGCCTTGCGCCTTCACCCGCCTGTCGATCTCATACCATCCAGGCTGTTCGCCATAGCAATAATTGTCCCCGCCGATCGATAAACATACGTCCATATGGTCTATATGTTTAATGATTTTGTTGTGGATTCTGCCCAAGGCATACGATTCATCATTAAAAAACTTCACCTTAAGTGAAGATAGCAACCAGTCATATGAATACTTTTTAATGCTTTGCGGCGATCCGTCGTAGATGCCGTCCAACGTCTCGATGACCCGATCGGTTTCAGGCTTTCCCGAAGCCAGGTACACTTGCACCCCCTGGATTTGTTCCTTAATAAGCGAAGTAGAGGAGCGCACGATGGCCTCGCAGCCTCTATTCAAACTCCCGTCATGGGCAAACATCATAATTTTCATTATCCGATCCCCCTCGTTATTTATTCCTCAGTCTGCTGTATGCGGTAGCGCAGTAAAGGCCAAACGTCGATTTCCGTTTCATCAACTCCACAATATACTTATCGTAACGCCCTTGCCTGCCGGACATTTCGCGAATATATGCAGGCAGAGCCTCTCTAACGTGCACATTGTGTATCATTTTCTTTACCAAGGCATACCTTTTGCCGAATCCCACCTCCGGAGAGGTAAAATATATATAAATATAGGACATGACACTATGGATCAATTTGATCGATTGCAGCCGCCGGATTTCGTCCTTTTCCAGGGTACCGCCGATGACCCGGGTCAAATCCAATGCATATACATCAAGCGCCCGCTGAAAATAATCTTTTTGCAAAATGTTTCTCGTAGCGCTCCCCGCCACCTCCCGGTAATGGTATCCGGTGTAGTCTATGTATTGAACCGCCGCGGCGCTTCTGAAGAACTCCAGGTTAAACATGCCGTCTTCCCCCAGCGCAACGCCTTTCGGAAATTTCACCCGCCGGCTGCGCAGAACCTCTCCCTTATAAAGCTTGCTGCAAACCGTATTCAAATCGTCATGCTTGATAAAATAAGGCAGAATCTCCCGGGCAATGTAATCTTCCCTTAAAACAGTGCTCGCAGGAAACGGGTATCGCGTAACCACTTGATGACCGCTCAACTCACTCTCAAAATTGGAGATGATCGCATCGCAGCCGCTTCGTCTTGCGGTGTCGTACAACAGCTCGAACATATCGGACTCAATGTAGTCATCTGCGTCGACGAACCCCACATATTCCCCGACCGCGCGCTCCAAGCCGGCATTCCTTGCCATGCTCACGCCCTGGTTCTCTTGATCGATCAGCTTGATTCTATGATCTTGTTGCATATACCGCTCGATGGCAGCCCGGCTGTTGTCCCGGGAGCCGTCATTTATGAAAATAAATTCACATTCGCGCAATGTCTGCTCAAGGAGCGATTCCATACATGGAACGATGTAGCGCTCAGCGTTATAAACAGGAACGATTACACTAACTTTGACACTCATGACTTAAGCTCCCATCAATCGATACAGCTTTTCCAACTCGTCGCTATTACTATGATCTTGGGCTTCCAAATGGTCTGATAACGCTTTTCTTAACTCGCGGTTCTTGTACAGTCCTTCAATGCCATCCGCGATCCCCTCTTCGCTCAACCCGCAAACAACCCCGTCAACGCCGTCCTCGATCTGGCTCGCAGCCGTCGAGTAATTGGTAATTAAGACCGGCTTGCCTAAAATTTTGGCCTCGGTCACGGTGACCGCTTTTCCCTCATAGCGCGAAGGCTGGACGTAGAGATCGCAATCCTTCATATAAGGATAGGGATTCGTCCTTTTCCCCAGCAAAACAAAGCTGCCGGAGAGGCCGTTCCGCTCGATTAGTTCTTTCAGCATAGCCTCATCTCCGCCATATCCGACTACGTACCAGGCAATTTGGCCGCCGTAACCTCTGTCGTGCAAAATTTTCAATGCCCGAACGGCTTGATCGATTCCTTTTGCATTCGATAGCCTGGCTACTGTGACAAGCTTGAACCGATGATCCGGAGCGATCGAATCCTCTGCTTTGTGCAGAGCCATACGCTTAACAAACGCAGGGGAGGTTATGTTTTCGATGACGCTAACTTTGGTTTTCAGCGTAGGGTACTTAACCAAAAAAGATTGCTTGCAGGCTTCCGACACCGCAATAATATGATGAAATTGGTCCCATATTTTGAGGTCCATGCCGACGTTCGTCTCCACAGTCGAATAGTCCGTGTGGATCCAGGCGATCTTCGTCCGCGCTTTCACCTTTGCAGCGACAAAGTCATGCGGCCACAGATAGCTGATCGCGATATCGTACTCTTTGTCCGCCTTGGGCAAAAAGGGCAGGGCGTATTTCCACATGAGTTGCATTTGGTAATAGCCCGGTTCCGCGATCCCTTTCCTTCTGCCCATGTACGTGGCTGCCAGCTTGGAAACGATTCTGGATGCGCCGATCACGTATTGCCTTTCCCTCACAATCTCGCCAATCGACTTTCTGAAGGTTGTGTAGGAAGAGACTTCGTCCAGCAATCTGGCTTGGGATGGAATCATCCCCATAAAATCGCCCTGATGCCGGTACAGCATCAAATCGACGGCATACTTGTCATAGTCGAAATTTTCAAGCATACTGATCAGGCTTCGTTCCACCCCACCGACTTCCATGTCGTAGGATGCGATTAATATATTTTTCATGACTGTGCTCCTATGCTTTTGTCACTAATTTGCGAATTCGCGCTATGTTGTCTCCGCCAATAATTTTGGCTGCCAAATGCTTGAGATTGCTCTTCAATCTGACTTTAGGCGGCAGCCAGCTTTTATGAAAATAGTGCATCGCATAGGTTTGTTCCGTAATAAATTTCCTACAGTTAATGTAATCGAAAGGGGAAAAATAAGTCTGGGGATAAAAGGCGCCGATACCCTTGATTTCTTGGTATTCCCCATTGAGCTGAAGCCCCTTGCTTCGGAGAATTTCAGTGATCATCGCCACATTCGTTAAATCGTTGTAGCTCCCGTCTTCTCTCTTGAAGTCAATGCCTTCATAGGAGTCGACAAATTGCTTTAACAACGGGTTGCCCTTTGCAGCCCCGATCGTGCTCGTCGCAATGTAGTTTTCCTGCTCGAATCCCCAGAACGAATCGTGATGCAGCAAATCGTCAAAAGGCTTGTACACCTCAACATCGGTATCCAAATAAATGCCGCCATAGTGATACAGGGCGCTGGCCCTGGCGTAATCGCTGACAAAAGCGAATTTCCGGGCTTCATAAGCCCCTTGAACGTATGAATTGCATCGAACGTCGAAGTTATGTTCATTCCATTCGATAAATTCATACCCCGGCAGGTTACGTTTCCAGCTGTCCATGCACCGCTTGACGATATCTGGCTTTTCATTACCGCCAAACCAACAATAGTGAATCGTTTTGGGAATGATATTCAACGGAAAGCTCCCCCTAAGAACTAATCAGTCGTTCTCCACAGAGAACATAAATGGCAATTTCTACACCAATTCATCTTCATTGTAGTTCTTTATAAAGAACATGTCAATCATTGTGTCCGTTCAGTTCGCCGCGCCGATGCTTAGATTCGGGCTTTGATTTCCCAGCAAGCCGGCAAACAGACCGCCTTTCTCCAGCGCTAATTGTTCGAACCCGCCTGCCTGAACAATTCGGCCGTTATCCATGACGATCACTTGATCCGCGTTGCGAATCGTCGACAACCGGTGGGCGATGACAATAATGGTCATCTTGCCTTGTATTTTTTCCAAAGCTTGTTGAATTCTCGATTCATTCTCCGTATCCAGCGCGCTCGTCGCTTCATCCAGAACGAGAATAGACGGCTTCTTCAAAATTGCCCGGGCCAACACCAGCCGCTGCCGCTCACCGCCCGAGAGTCTGACCCCCCGATCGCCGATCAACGTATCCAGTCCTTGCGGCAGCTTGCGGACCAGCTCATCGACAGCCGCAAACTCCAGCGCTTCCCACATTTGCTCCTCGGCGGCATTCGGCGCAATCATCAACAGATTTTCCCGAATGCTGGCATTAAATAAAAACGGGTCCTGGGGAACGTAGCTAACGGAATGCCGCAGCGACACCAGCTTCTCCGCAGTAAGCGGTACGCCGTCGACAAGAATTTGGCCGCTTTCCGGCTGCATCAAACCCATTAATATATCGATTAAAGTGCTCTTCCCGGCCCCGGATCTTCCTGCAATCGCCGTCATTCGGCAGGACGGAATCTTCAGACTAACCCCTTGAAGAGCATACAGCGACTCCTCCGGATTATAGCGAAAATATACATCGCGGCATTCGAATCCTTGCTCGATGCGAAGCCGCTCGACGCTTTCGGCCGGATGCCCGCCGATTCCATCGAGTTCCTTCGCGGCCTTGCATTCCTCTTGAAGCCCAATCAGCATCCGGAATGCCGGAATCATCGACGCCATCGACTCCAGGTTCGATTGGATGCTTATAAATCGCGGCCACAGCCGGGAAAATATGACGACGATCATCAACAGCTGCCCCTGCTCGGACTTGAACAGCGTTAAAGACACATAAATAAATACAGCGATGAGCACCGCTGAAGTGACTTTATAGAGCAGCTGCGATTGAGTCGCCAGCTTGACTTGCTTTATCCGTTCGCGCTCGGTCTCATCCGACCAGTCCTGGAGCCAGCGGTACCGCGGTTCTTCCAGCCTGTTGCTTTTAATATCTTTGATGCCGTTGAAGTGATCCGTGATCCCGGCAAGGTAGCCCTTCGCCAGCTCTAACAAGCGGCCCCCAACCGCCTGCGACCGGTAAATAAACGTTCTGGAGCAGAGAAACAGCGCGAAACCGCACAGCAGCACGAAACTCGTCATTTTTACCGACAGCCAAAAGGCGAACGCAAGCTGGATCATCGTAAAAGTGAACGAACTTAGCAATTGCAGAAATAATTGAACCCCGCCTGTAACCTGCCCCAGCTCTCCGGTCAACGAATGAATAAGATCGGATTTACGCTTTTTCACAAAAAAGCTCCAATTCGCCTGCAAGATTGCACGGTACGTTTCCAGCCGCAAGTGATTGATAAACCGGGTATGGATTTTGGCGTCCTGTATGGTCAGATTCCGCTGCAGCATAGACTGAGCGAGTACCAACACTACATAAATCCCTAAAATAAGCGGTAATCCGAGCATCGCCGGGACCTGCTGCAAGGTCTGCAATAGCCCGGCCGCAGGCGCTGCTCCTGTATTCATATCCAAAATGCCGCTCATACTTATAAGCGGAATTAAGAGGAATATGCCGATGCCGTCCAAACAGCTGATGAAAACCATCCCAAGCAAATTCAAATATAGAAGCTTTCCCGTGTATGCATATAATTGTTTGGTCAGAAATAAAATTTGCTTCACTCTACGCCCTCCCGGACACTACATATTTCTTGGTCGTCCGCCAGAACCACAATACCGGACGCAAAGGGAAATAGAGGAAATGGAGCTTCTTCGGCAGAGGCAATATCTCGGCGTCAATCGGATACGGATGAAGGAAGCTAACTATGAACAGGAGCTTTTGCCGGATTCCCATCAAGGCGAACAGATGCCGCTTATGATACTTTTGCACATCATCCGGTACAGGGTCGGTGTGCAAATTGACCATCCTCTTCAAATAAAACATGGCGTCATTCGCCAGCTTCTTCGCCCGTTTCTTTTCCGCAAGCAGGGCCATGGCTTCCGTCTGCGGCGTATGCAACAATTGCGCACATAAATGAAGGGCCTGTCCGGCAATATGCGAAGCATCATAGGTACGCAGTTCGGCGTATAATTTGTCCCAGTCCGGCGCTTGCCTGACGAATCGATCGATATCTGCCAACCAACGCAGTCTGGACCAGCCGTGACGGGACCCGTGCAATATTAAAAAAAGGAACAAATCCTCTCTGCCCAAGAAGTAGAGGGACACGCCTTTTATCGGACTCACCCGTCTCCGTTCCCATAATTGCTCAAAACTCGGCTCAATGGACGGGCCCGGATTAAGCCGCCAGTGCAATTCCACCGTGATCCCCCGCTGCGGGTGGGTGTACGTAGTGTGATGGTGCCTCCACTTCCAATTGTCTAAAGTCGTTGAGAAGTAGTCGTCCTTCACATAGCCCTGCTTGAGCAAAAGCTCCTCGGCCCGATCAAGCTCCCGAAGCGGAACGAGAATATCCAGGTCGCAGGAGGAGCGGAGCGACAGATCGCCGTACAGCTCCATGGCAAGTACAGGCCCTTTCAAAAACAGGCACGGAATCGCCGCCTCAGAAAGCAGCCTGCATAAGCGCCCCATCTCCCCGCCAAAACGAAGCATCTCGAACGTATTCAGTTTGTATTCCAGCTGTAAGTTCTGCACAACGTGCGGAGGGATAGACGTACTGTTGAGCGATTTTATTTTTTTGTAAACGAGGGGGAACACACGGTGATGCTTCACTAATTCGAGGAAATGATTCCAATCGATATCGTGGAACAGCCCGGCATGATCCGGTGAAGCAGGTTCATCCTCCTGCCCGATCATAGACAGAAGCAATCTTAATTCTTTGGGGAGGTCGCCCCAATGGAGATGAACATTAGTATCCATGATTAACTCCTTCAATCAGTCATTGTTCATTGTCTTGGCAAATTTACCAACGACTGTGAATTTCTCCATTCCTTCCGAGCCGGTAATATAGTAAGGGCCGCTTCGCAGCCAGGCATGTGCGATCATGTTTCCCGCTTCATCCTTTGCCGTTCCCAAATATAAAGTGCTTTCGATTCGCCGTTTCTCCAGCATTTTGAGCCCGGCAATCGCTCTGACCAAACATTTGCTCTCCCACAACGTATGGCCGCTCACGGATTGAATGGCGTTATGGATATGAACGAGTGCAGCGTGGTTGCTTGGCGTAGGTTCGAAGGTTGTCTCCAACATTTTCTGCCCCAATTGCGGCGCTATCTTCGAGAATGGCAGCAAGATAAGCAGCCGCGCCCAGCCTAAATAGAACAGGGCTTCCAACATGAAGCAAAAGGTTTTCCTATCCCAAGAACGTATAGCCCTTAATTTTCTCAGCATCTTTATTCTCCGATATGAATAAGCCCTTCTTTGTGCAGATCCTCCAGAAAGGAGACGACATGCGCTTCGCATTCCGCCTGCTCCACGTTGTATTCCGAAATCAGGATGCTTACCATTTGATGAACCGCAACCGGGTTCTCCATCAATCCCCAAATTTTCCCGCCTATATCGCCTAAATTGTAGTATTTGCCCTTTTCAATACTCAGCATGACGATTTCTCCGTCCATCTCGCTTACAACCGTACCTTCCAATTGTTTAACCACGTCATGCAGCGATATTTCCCGAGCTTTGCTCATTATGGATTCCCCCTGTTTAATTTATCGAGTATGAAGTCTACTAACTGCGGCGCGCTAAAGCTAATGGCAGACCGTCGGATTTGATACATATCCACATGATTCGCCATGCTAGCCGAGACGGTAAAATGCCATTCCATCAGCCCAAGCCGCGGAATAAGAAAATTGCGGTATGTATGGGTGAAAAGTGTCTGGAGCCGCGCCAGCTTCGTAATAGGCTGGAATTCGAAACGTTCATTCTCCGTCTTGCCAAGTTCAAATACAGCGGCAAGCGGCAGCGGTTCTGCATAGAAGCTGGACGGAACCGGAATCGAAAATTTATTTTCTCTGCCGAATATCGGCTTATATTCATGGTCGTCGACGCCAAAATTGTCCAAGCTCTCTTGCCACAGCTTCTGCTGCGGATACGAAGGCGTTACTATGGGTACCCGATCACGGTTCGACAGCGAAACGGCAATCACATCGTCGCTGACCAACCGGCAGCCCCGTCTTAAGAAGGCGGAGGCCAAAGTGGACTTCCCGGCGCCGGATTCCCCGATAAAAGCGTACGCCTTTCCATCGATTTCAATGGCGCTTCCGTGCAGGGGATAGATGTTTTTTTGCATCAACAATGCGCCCATGCACGAGCCAAGGATGTAGAGGCGGATTAAACTCTCGTCCGCTCCGCGAATCGGAGCGACCTTGATCGTTCGGCCATCCTGAACGCAGAAATATGCATGATCCGGAACATAGAACAGGACCGTCCGGTCCTTCACGATATGTTCGTACGGGTTATTTTCCAATTCAGACTTAAAATTCACATTGTCGTCGATAACAATTTCAATGTCGGCTTCATTCGCCGGCATATTGACGAACGGCAATTCAGGTAAAGAAATCTCGCTTGAGATCAATAATCCAAAAGCTTTATACATGCAACTCACTCCAAATCGCTGCCATGGAAATAAGAAGAACCCTTATACTCGCTTTGATGTATAAGGGCCTCTACACATTCAAAACTTACAAATGATTGTCCGCCGAGAATGTTTGAATTAGCTGGTAAAGCGCGGTTTCGGTGAACGAACACCTTGAACATAAGCTTCGTCTGTAAACGGACCGTCCGTTGTAGAAGCTTCGGTCATTTGTACGTCCAATACGCTCAGTACCGGTTTATTCCATTCTTTTTTGTCTGCCATTGTTTTCACCTCCCCCTCGTATTAAATGAACCCCTTTAAAAATCGATACACAATCAAGCTTCGCATCAGCATTCTGAAATCCATATCGTTGGCCTGCTCAGGGCGTACCCCTTGCTTGGCCTTCGAAAGAGCGGCCCGTATCGCAGAGCCGTTAAACACTTCCAGTGCGACAGAATCCGTGCTTAGCTGTTGTATTTCTTCCACGAATGCGTCCCAATGCGGCATCATCCGATGAATCCAATCGACACCTTGCGTACCGTGAACCCGTTGATTCAGCCTGACTTTGTCAGGCAAATACGTTTCCGTCGCTCTTCGAACGAGCGCACGGTCCAATCCGTCGCGAACGTACTGCTCTTCGGGTACGGACAAGCAGAACCGAATGACGCGAATATCGTTCGTAGGGTCTCTCTTCCATACCGAATAGCGCAGCGACAATTTCGTCGCCAACGTATTGCTTGCATTCCAATGAAACAATTGTTCAAAATGCTTCCTTCTTTGCTCATATGCATCGGCATCGGAAATCCAACCGGATTCATCTATTCCATACAACTTCAGCCTGTTGTAAACGTCCGTTTTTTTCGCAAAGTTCGGGTTGATGAGCACTGGATACTTAAAAGGCGCGCTTGCCGGAAGCATCCGCTCTAACCGCGGGAATGCGACTTTCGCGATATCAGGCAGCATGCGCAGCCGGCTTCCGCCCACATTGAAACTGTAATGATGCAATTCGCGGCTTAATCGAACCCATCTTAGCTTTTTGAGAAGAATCGCATAATAATCGATCGCAGGCCCCCAGGAAATAGACATATTACCTCTGCCGCCGTTCAGCAGCACGCCTGTCCCTTCCTCATGCGCTTGCTCAAACATCCCTTTAAGCCAGAAGGAATTCTCAAAAAACTTATAGGGCATCTCCATAATCTTAAGGAAATCATCGACCTCGGATAAGGAGTTTCTGCCTGCGAAATCGCAATATTTCTGCTTAATGCCGCCTACGTACCCTACAGTCGATTGAATAAAAGGACTCTCATCGGCGATGTAATGCTGTGAAGTGTAATCCTTAAAATCATTCGTCGGAACGTAACTAAACGTATGTAAAAGCTTATTCTTCTTCCGCAGCGCCCTTGCGGCAAAACCGGCAATGGCGCCTGAGTCCAGCCCCCCGCTCAATTGAGCGCCCACGCCCCGATATGTACGCAGGCGAGAGGTAACGGCTTCCTGAAACACTTCGCGAAACGCTTCTACATACTCTTCATCGGATTTCAACCGCAGCCGTTGTTCCGGCGCTATTTGGCAATATCTCGATAATTTCACTTGATTCCCGGCAATAGAGATACTGTGCGATGGAGGCACCTGCTCGATATGTTTGTACACGGTTGAAGAAGAAGTGACAACATCCACCATCCCGCTTATCGCCAAATACTCCGCGAGCCATTCTTCATTCAGCTCTTTTTTCACATGAGGTAATGTCAACAAAGGTTCGATCACGGTGCAAAATCCAAAATGGTTCCCCGCACCGGCGTAATACAGCGTCCGACTGCCGGAGAAATCTCTTGCCCCGAAAAGGCGGCGTTCCCTGCCATCCCAAATCATAAAAGCGAAGTCGCCGACCAAATACTGCGGAGCATCTCCCCCCCACTTGGCATAGGAGAGCAAAATGAGCTCGCTATCGGTTATCGCCTTCCGCCTTTCAGGCTCGATCTGCAGCATTTCAAACAATTGCTGCCGGTTATCGATAATAGCATCAGCCGTAATCGCCAACTGCCTTGCCGAATCATAAAACGGCAGACGCTCTTCTACGGACTCGGGTGTGATCCACTGCGCATGGCATCCCAAAAAGACGCGGTCTTCGTGCCAAATTCGAACGTCGTCCGCCGGGTAGATTTGCAAAGCTTGCATGAGCATTCCGCCATACTCGAGGGCAATAGGCTCTTCCATTACACTGTAAACTCCCGCTATGGCACTCATGTAATGCTCCTTTCACCCGACCATGCAGCTTAGCCCGAATCTTTATACAGAACAATAGTCCGCTAATATATGGGTATTACGAACTATTTTTGTTCTTTATCAAGAACATTTCAAGAATATCATGTCACATTTTCGATGTCAAATCTTTCTTTATCAATTCACCCAAATTATGGGAAAAGCATTCGTATAAAGCTGCGGTACCTTTTATGATACAGCATGACGTACTTGACCCATACCGGGCCTTCAGCCGTCTTAAGCCCCAATTCATGGCCTAATTCGACCTTGTTGGGAAGGATCCAGCTCCATATCGCCCGCAGGCAATGCGCCGCTTTATCATAGATTACAAATTGAGACCTGATCAAATTGATATATTGCCGCCGCTTGTTGTAATCCCGCTCGGTGACCGCATGGTAATCCCACCGCAAACCTGCTTTTGCTCTGATCGGCAGTGGTGCGATTTGTTCCAACTGCGGCAAAATGTGATAAACAACCTCCAGCGTCCAAATCATTCTTTTGAAGGTGTGATGCGAACCCGCATCCTGAAAAAGCAGCGAATAATCGAGTTCCCCGTTATCACGCAGCGCGCAGATCATCTGGATGATGTCCAGTATATATTTAAAAGAGTCCAGATTATGCTTCCATCCATGCAGACAAATCATGTAGAAAGTATGATAATCGGATAATTCCTTGATATGTCTGTACGGCCCCAGCGGCTTGGCTTGATGCCAAAACTCTCCGATCCTTAAGGAAGAAGTGCCGGCCTTCAACAAATCCCAATGAAGTTCCACGGTTAACGGAATCGGCGAATGAGGCAGCGGCTTGCTGTAGCTGGCATGAAAATGGGCAGGAATTCGTTCCTCCTCATCCGTAAAACCAAGCGATTTGACACACGCGCTCGCCTTCTCCATATCTTCGGGACGAATCAGCAGATCGATATCGGTCGTTTTTCTGGCTCCAATATGTCCGAAATACTTCTCGGCGAAAAAGACGCCTTTAAGCGGAATCGCCGCGATTCCGGCTTCCTCCAACTTGCCGACGATGCGTTCCAGCTCGCTTTTCACAAAAATATTGAGGTACAAATCTTTCGTAAACTGCTGTTCCAGACGTTCCCGAAAAAACGGAGGGGTTTGTTCAAGCCATCCTTTCCGCTTTAAAAGCCAGTATATTTGCGAACATACTTCGGATGATTCGATGTCCTCCAACGCCCGGCGGTAAAATGCCGAATCGGCAGGCAGCGGCTTCGACGGCTCGTACAATGCCTGAATCATATCCGTTATCAAACCGCGTCCGCTCCTTCCGTTTTTTGAAACTCTCTTTGATACAGCTGACGATATAATCCGTCCGTTTCCATAAGCTCCTCATGATTGCCCTGCTGCACGATTTTCCCCTTGTTCAGTACGATAATCAAATCCGCGTGGCGGATTGTGGACAGCCGATGGGCAATGACGAGCGTTGTACGGTTTTGCATAAGCCGGTCCAGCGCCTCTTTTACTTCATGTTCGGATTCGTTGTCCAGTGCGGAAGTCGCTTCATCCAGCAGGAGGATCGGAGCATCCTTCAAAATTGCCCGTGCAATGGCCAGCCGCTGTTTTTGCCCGCCTGACAACCGCAGGCCCCTCTCCCCGATCTCTGTATCGTATCCGTCCGGCAAAGCGCAGATGAAATCATGGATATTGGCAGCGGCGGCAGCTTCCCGCATTTCCGCTTCCGTAATATCCGGCCGCGCTATCGACAAGTTCTCCCGCACGGTTCCGTCAAATAAAAAGGTTTCCTGCGGAACGTATGCAAACCGGCTGCGCAGCTCCGAAGAGGAATAGCTGTCGGCGGGCCTGCCATCAATCCGGATGGCCCCCTCCTCGGGCTTGAAGAAGCCTTGAAGCAGGTTAAACAGCGTTGTTTTGCCCGCACCGCTCTGGCCGACGATAGCGACGACTTGTCCGGCGGGGATGTGCATGTCGAATCGATCGAATATGCGCATCCGGCCGTCGTAGCTGAAAGCGATATTGTTGACATCGATAGCTACAGCCGTCGGTGCATGCCGGATATAATACGGCAGCCGAGGGGATTCCGGAGCTTCCTGCATCACTCTCGAGATTCTTTCCACAGCGGATACCGACCGTTGAAATCCCGCCCATTGGGCCGCAAGCCCCGTTAGCGGGTAAATCATATGGTCGATCAGGTTGACGAACGTCAGCAGGGAGCCTACCGTCAGCACATCGCGCGAAATGAAATAAGCCCCGAAGCAAAGGCTCGCCAGAAAGATCAATGTGCTGATAGCGTCTCCTCCGGCCAAAAATTTTCCCCGCAACCTGGCATTTTGCAGCTCCAATGCGAACAATTCCCGGTTCTGGGCGGCAAATTTACCGAACAGCCATCTCTCGATGGAAAACGAACGAATCATCATGAAGCCTTGAAAAGTTTCATTCAGCAAACCGTTCATATTGCCCAGCAGTTCGTTAATCAGCCGGCTGTTCCGGCGCAGCAATAAACCGAACACGGCGCCGATCGCCAGGGCGAAGGGCGCGGCAAGAACACCCAGTACAGCAAGCTTCCAATGGATTTGCAGCAAATAAATAAACACAGCCAGATATACAACAGGAAGCTTGATCAGCTCTATAAAGCTTCTGCCGATAACTCCATCGATGCTGTGAATATCGTTCGTAAAGTGGGATATTAAATCTCCGGAACGGAGGTTGAAGTGCTTTGCTGCGGGGAGCAGCAAAATTCGTTTATACAAATCCGTTTTCAAACTGTTTTTAACGCCGTTCGTAGCGACCGTGTCCAAATAAACATTGAAGTAAGCAGTAAGTATACTAACGATCAAAAGAGCTACACCGAGCGCCACCAAGCGAAGCAGGCGTGTAATGTCGCCATGGATCGCAGCATCCGTAATCGACCCGTAAAACCAGGCGAACACCAAAGTCAAGGCGACATCGACCCCCAACAACAAAAAGAGGAGCGCATTCGGCCTCCAATACCGGAGCATATACGGCATGAGCAGGGAGAACGTTTTTCGGATATCGTCAGGAACAAAATACTGCTCTATGTAAGAGGCAAATTTCCGCTGCATTCGTTCGATCATAGGGACACTCCACTAAAGCTTCTAGTTAATGCCTTGCTTGCGGTTCAGATACATTCTTAACAACCAGGATATATGCGGAATCGAAATGACGAGCCGACCCCACACATCAAAAATGAGGCGATTCGTTTGAATCCGCCTGTTCTTCTTTTGTATATATGCCAATCTGCCTATGATCCGATCGTCGCTTACAGGCTCGTCAAAGCCCAGATTCGTATCGCCCTTGCATAAATAATGCGCTTTATTATGGTTCCATACGGTCCGGTAAAACCGATGAGCAACAAGCTGTCCGCCGGCAGTAACGAATAAAACTACGTCCCCCTTCTGCAAATCCGCCGGCCCGCATGAAACGAAGCGGCACACGTCATCTTCCCGAATAAGCGGGAACATGCTTGTACCGGAAGAAGGCAGATCAATCCATCCTTTGCGTTTCACGACGCCGTGAATCAGGTGCAGGGTTTCCGCGTCAGCTTGCCGCATGCCGAATCAAGCCGCATTCAAGCAGACTGGACAAAAATTGTTCCACGTCCATACCGGCTGCATCCGGAACACCGTTATACTTATCCTGAACGGCTTGCGTAAGCGAGCGCACCGTCTGCTCCTCGTGAAGCAGCGACCAGCAAAAACCGCCGATTTCATTCAGCTTCGTTACCGTGTAATCATGCGTATTCAGAATGATCCATTCCCCATCCATCTGAACCGTTTCATACTGATCTTTTTGAATGTAAGACGTCATCAGGTTATCAACTCCCAAAACCGGTTGTTTTTTTGAAAACGGAGCTCATAAATCGGAGCGGTATCCGCCAGCATCCGCAACAGCCCGAATACTTTATTAGTCTCGGCGGCGCTGTACTTCCAATAGAACACTTTATCGATTAACTGAAGGAACCCGTTCGACTTGCCGAGCTTCAGCCTTTCATGATGAAGGGCCTGATGCAGAACGTGAATACCGGCCAGAGTGCAGCTGTCTTCCGTATTCATGGCCTCAAGTTCGCTACGGAACGGAGAGTTGAATACGGTCAATCGATCAGCCGTAATTTTCACAATCGCCGCTTCGTCCGCGAGCAGCTTTCTGGGCAGAGACAGCTTGGCCGCCGTCGATTTGCCCGCTCCCGATTGCCCGGTAAACAGATGCGCCCTGCCCTGATCGATTACGCAGGAGGCATGGAGAAGAAGCCCCCATTGATGATGAACGATATATGCGCTATAAAAGTTCACAAGGGCATGCTTTAAAGCAAATTCATTGTGAACCGATATACGGGCGTCGCTAAAATCCGGACTGGCTTCAATCAAGTAATCCGCTCTTCGGAAAATAACACGGTTCGAACGCTGTTCAATGCTTACCTCGTAATCGAGAAAAGGAACCCCGAAACCTTCTTCCAGACGAATCGCGATCTCCGGCTTTACATCGCTTGGCTCCGCGCGGATCGCGTAATTTTTGAGAAAAAACGGCTCAAGATTTTCCGAAACATTTTCAAATCGTACTCGATGCTCTCCAATGATTGCATGTATGACTTTCATTGCTCTATCTCCATAACCTTGATTAGCCTGACCGGCGATTCAAAATAAGGTCAATGGCATTTCACCATTGACCTTACAATCGGGACAGAACTTGCTTAGCTTAGTACTTCGTTTTTTTGGACGGCCTTGGATCGTTGGGATAAATCTTTCCTCCATTGCCGGTTCCGTAGTGATTTTTATTTCCAACACCCTTATTCCAGGATTGAGCCGTTTCGAATCGGATAGGTTGATGACTTAATACTTTTGGACTCGAGTACGTTGGTTTCTCCATCCGTGAACCTCCTAACATGGCTTGATAACGATACCGCACATGCCTCTTATCGTTCATTATAAAGAACAATCGCTAAAGTGTAAAGATGCATTACTGTTTTACCGTTTTCAACAATCGCTTGGCTTCACCGAAAGGCGTATCGATAACTTCGTAGAACTTCACGGTATAATCATGATCGAATTGTTTTGCTTTAAAAGCGACGAAACGGTCCCCTTTTGTCAAACGGTCGGCACCCGTGAAGGAGAAGTTTTTGGAAACCATCACTTTCCCTTCCTTATCCGTCACTTCCACTTGCAAGTTGGAAAAATTTTGGTCGACGACCGATTTGGATGGAGGGATATCCAGATCCAAAATCAACTGATTCGAATACGACCAGTCGCTCGATACGAAATTGGCTTCGATCTTCCAGTTATTAAGCTTCACATCGAATGGATACAGGGAAATTTGCTCATCCTCGGGACTGGATTGAACCTTCGTTCTTAAGGATGCGAGCGGAATGCGATAAGGCGCGGCAGCGCCGCCATCCAAAATATTCATGACAAGCTTATCGCCTTGCTCCGTGCTTGGCACAACAAAATAGTAGTATACTACATAATTAATGTTCGGAATGAGCGACTGTATCGTTAAATTTTGGCGGGTGCCCGCGTAGTTGTATCCGCTGCCGCTTACAAGCTCCGTCAAAAATTCGGGAACAGGCACAGGGCTGTCCGTTCGGTTCTGAAGCTTGAACTTGGCAACTACGGTTTTGAATCCCTCGCTGCTGCTTTCATGCATCTGAAGCTCATCCAGCGAGACGGAGACATTGGACGGAACCAGCTTGCTCAAAGGGTCGAAACGGATCGGCAGCGTTCTTTCATAAGAAACAGCCTGACTCCACGCATTTCCGGTACCCGGAAGCTGTATGCTCAACCGCCCGATCGTATAGTCCACAGCCGTCTTCTCGTCGACTGCGAAGCTTTCCGGCGTAAGAACGTACAGGCTCTGCAGTTCCTCATATTTGTCCGCGGGAATCGCATAGTGAATATACTGCTTGTCGCCGGGTTCGAGAATAATGGCGTCTTGTTCCACTCTTTTCCCGGTGTAAACCTTTTTGCTCGATTTACCGTTGATTCTAAAGTCAGGGATTTCCCGCTTGAGATCCCCTGTATTTTCCGCGAGCAGCGTTAGCACCATTGCATTTCCTTTGTCTGTTCGCTGCTTGCTGAGGCTGACCGGTTTGTATTCCAGCGCGGCCGATAAGGTGGGGATCTTGAACGCTTCCCCCCATGTCTTCACCATTTCCGGACTCGTAACGCTTGATTGATCTCCGTGCCATTCCATTCCTGCGATCGGAATCGTAAGGTCGGTTTTTACTTTTCTCGGATACACGAACGAGTTCTCGTCAACCCATGAAAGTTCGGTTAAAGCAAACGTATCGTCCCTATCCACCACGACCATATAGGTCAATTCTGCTTTTTCTTTAGGCAAAATTTCTTTCGCATTGGCCGCGCTGGGCCGCAACGTATATTCGACGCCATCATCGGATTTGACCCTTACCACATCTTCCGGAAGCCCTGTCGCCCGATTTCCTTGATTGATAAGGTAAAATACGACGCCGATCCTCGTCCCATTTGCGGTTTTTTCGTTCAGCACGCTCTTCACTTCAACCTTTATCTTATCGGCTACATAATATTCGGCTGAATTTGCCGAAGTCGCTGCCTCGGCCGGATACGCCCCCGATAAAAGCAGCATCGAGGTCGAAATTACGGCGGCAGCCAGCTTTTTCTTCATGTATAGTTTCACGTTGTGTCACTCCATTTTCCTTTTTGCCTTACTCTACGGCCGCTCTACTTTCTCCTTGTCAACCAACGACTGTTGACCGGATGTAACGACTTCCTCGCCTTCTTTTACGCCCGACAGCACTTCCTGGTAGGGTTCGCTTATACGGCCGAGCTGTACCTTCCGTTTTTCGACGGTATCGCCATTGAGCACAAAAACGTAACTGTCGTCACCGTCTTTTACAACACTGTATGTCGGCACAGTCGTTGCAACCAGTTCATCGGCGCTGGTTAATTGAACTTGCACCTTCATTCCCGGTTTCAAATTCATATCCGGATTGGGAACTTGCAGGATAAGCTCGTAACCCTTGGTCTGCGGATCGATGATATCGGCGAAATAGCTGATTTGACCTTTTACATAGGTCTTCGTCTCGGCGCGATAATAGTTTAGCTCCTTTTTTCCGCGGACAAGCTTAGCCTCTTCTTCAGGCAGATGCGCTTTTATCAGGATCGGATCGAGCTTCTGGATTTGACCCAGCTGGACTCCCTGCTGTACGGCAAATCCCGGCTGTATCGGCTGCTCTCCGGTCAATAGGCCGCTGATCGGCGCTTTGATTTGAAGTGCCGCCGACGCTTGATCGGCTTGCGCCTGAGTAAGCTCAGCATCGCGAAGCTCCTTGTCCATCTCCGAGAGAGGGTCCTCCGCACTCAGCGTGCTTCGTTTATGTTTAAGCTCCTCTAAATCCAGCGTAACGCTCTTCCAATCTTTTTCCGCTTGCTCCAGTTGGGCTCTTGTCGTCATTCGATCGTCGTAGTCATTTCTCGCTTTATTGTATTTTTTTGTCGCTTCGTCAACCTTCTCCTCCATTTTGCGAATCGAAAAATCCATCTCGCTCTGACTGTTTGCCAAGTCTTTGGCCGCTTTCGCTTTCGCTTTAGCCATAGCATTCCGGACATTTTGCACGGCAAGCGCAGCCTTTTGGCTTTGCAGTTCGATTTCCTGCGAATGGAGGGTCAGGATGACCTCGCCTTCCTGCACGAATTCTCCGCGGTTCTTCATCACTTCCTGAATGGTCCCGGAAGCCTCGGCCAGAAGATTGAATTGAACGGAAGCCTGAACTTCGGCCGTACGTTCCAGCGGGTCGGCAATTTTTTGCTTGGACGACTTTTCCACTTTTACTTGTTTAAGCCCGGGCGTGGCTTCGCCGCCGTATGATTCGGGGTTAGCGTTCGAATTCAGGCATCCTGCAAGGAACAAGAAGCTCAGAACCACAATGCCGGCTGTTCTTATTCCTCGCAGAGCTGACCCCCGCTTCCCTCTATGTTGATTCATAATCGTTAGTCCTCTCTCTCGCTTTATCTCCAAACGGCTATGCTTCCTTGCCGCTCGTTCTGTTCATTACAATACCGAGCAAATTGGCATTCACCTGGTTAAGCTCTTCCTTTACCTTCAAACCGATTTCCCGCTTAAGCTTGCCCTGATCGACGACAAGGAGCACGCCGTCACATTTGGCCGCCATAATCTTCGCATCGGTGAGCCTGAGCACATGCGGGGCGTCAACAAGCACGATGTCAAAGCGATCCTTCATCTCGGCCAACAGCGCATTCATTCTTTCCGATGACAACAATTCCGAGGGATTCTGCGATGCGCTCCCTGACGGCAGGGCGAACAGGTTGTCGATGTCCGACGTGCGGATCGTCTCGGCCGCCGCACTTTCCCCAGCGAGGACATTTGCCAATCCTGCGCCCTGATCACTTTGAAGCGCAAGCGCCTCGCGGATTGCCGGATTTCTCAAGTTCGCATCGACCAGCAGCACTTTCTTGCCTGCCTTGGCGAATGCGACTGCCAAGTTGAGCGCCGTCGTAGTTTTGCCCTCCCCCCGGTTAGCCGAAGTTATCACAATCGTCTTAACCTCGCGTTCATTCGAGAGCGCTTCGATATTCAGGCGTAAGTTCCGGTACGTTTCGGAAATAAACGAGTCGGGATTCGACAGCATGATGATATTGGGCCTGGCGGCTGTTTGCGGCATACTAGGCATCCCCCGTTTTTTGTATAGACATGCTTCTTCCCGGCTTCGACAGCTTCGAATTCTTTTCCTTGATTTTGGGGATCATCGCAAGCGTCGGAGCTTCAAAGATAGCCCGCACATCCTTGGCCGTCCTCACGGAATCATCCAAAGTATCCAGAAAAAGAATGAGCCCGATGGCGGCAACGAACGATGCGGCAGCGGCCAATATGATGTTTCTGCTCGATTTTTGATTAACCGGTCTCGGATACTCGGCCTCTTTCGCTTTATTCAAAATCGCGATATTATCAATCTTCATAATCTTGGGCACTTCCGTCTGGAACACTTCGGTAACATAGTTGGCAATTCTTACGGCCCGCTCATGCGAGGAATCGGTAGCTACAATAGCCATTAATTGCGTGTCGTTTACGGCGGTCACGTTGATTTTCGAAATGATTTGTTCGGGGGTCATGTTCAAATCCGGGT
Source organism: Paenibacillus sp. sgz302164 (assembly GCF_056120505.1). Taxonomy (NCBI): domain Bacteria; kingdom Bacillati; phylum Bacillota; class Bacilli; order Caryophanales; family Paenibacillaceae; genus Paenibacillus; species Paenibacillus sp. sgz302164. Next base: position 155,999 of record NZ_JBVYOL010000010.1, read on the forward strand.
GCCGCTGCACAACCTTCTCCATAATCGACGGAGTTTTAATAATTTCTTTATAGGTATTGATCAGCATGATGTTCACCCCAATAGCCCCGAAGTCGATCTGCTCTTTACCGATTTGATCGTCCCGGATCGTATTGTTGATAATAAGCTTGGTGGATGCTTGATACATCGGCTGATAATTGTAATTGCTGTAAAGCGCCATCCCGGTGGTGCATATAAATACGAATAAAAAAATAATCCATAAACGTTTCTTAATCATGTTGTAGTAAACCTTCAAATCTATTTCCATTGGTATCCTCCAATTTCATATTTTTCAAAATAAACATTTAAAAACAAAGGGGCCCTTACCAGATCGCACGGAACTGGAATGACCCAAAACATTTCCGCCGGCAAAGTGATGCCGGGAAGTTCATTTTGAAAAACAGGCTCGCATAAAAATAGGTCTAAATACCCATATATTTAGATGGACTATTTCCACTGTTCGTTTATTTCCGCGAATTTCAAGTTAACCGGCTTATATTTAAATGGCAGGTAGTTCCATTATGACATGAGACTATTGAACCAGTCCAGATAATATTTCTTTTTTGTGCCATAAAAAACCACCGTCTATCGTAAAAAAGCGCCGAAAGTCGAGCAGAGACGACATCCGCACTAAAATTTACTCATATGAATACCATAATTAACAATTCGGCATGTGTCGGTGCGCGGATGTGTGGTCGACCGACCGCCGTCATGCAGCGCAGCACCGCTCAAATAAATATGTATAGATTCCATGGCGAAATTTTGATATCATCGCTTTGATTGTAATTTTGTATATTTTGGGAGGTTTTGTCGAATGAATCATACGATAGCAAGAAAAAGCCAGTTGGACACGAGGGAATTGCTGCTGCTGGACTCGGAGTTGAAAAACCGCGGGAAAAACATGGTCGTCGCCTACGTACTCTGGTATTTTTTGGGCATGTTTGGAGGGCACCGTTTTTATATGGGGAAGACAGGCTCGGCGATAGCGCAGTTGATTCTTACACTTACGGTTATCGGCACGATCATTACTACAATCTGGTGGATTGTCGACGCATTCCTGCTCCACACTTGGGTTAAAGAGCACAACCAGGTCATTGAAGATCAACTGCTCGATCAATTCCTATCTCAAAAACATGTGTTTTAATTCCTATGAACATTAGCAAACATGAACTGACCACCAATGAGCTGCTCATTTTGAATTCCGCACTGCGGGACGCGGAGAAATCGCTGGCGATCGGATACTTGATGCTAATAGGCGGCCATCTCGGCGTCCACCGCTTCTATTTAAAACGCATCGGAACTGCAATTGTTCAACTTGTTTTGTTTGTCATTTCCGTGGTGAGCTATTTCCTTTTCTCTCTATTTCTCGGCTTTGAGCACACGCCGCTGTTCGTCGTCTTTTTGATTGTTTTATGTATCGCTGGAGGTACTTTATTTGTATGGGTGATTGTCGATCTGTTCCTTTTGCCGGGAATGGTTAGGGAGTGGAACGCTCGTGCGGAGCAAGAGATCGTCCATGAAATTTATAAACACCGCCAACGTCAACAGCATTTATGAGATAAACCTCTATCCAGGTCTTTTCGAAGATGTGAGGGCCTCTCGGCACTCAGAATATCGAGAAATTCGGCCCACGGGGAGATAGCGCAGCTGTTTGACGCCGCGAATGTCCCCCTGCGTTAGAGAAGATAACCATAAACCGTCCGCCTGCACAAAGAAAACCTGCAAAAATACATGAATTTGCGTCCTTGATCGCTGACCGCGAACAATTCCTGCAAAAGTGCAGGCTTTTCGCCAAACACATAGACTCATGCCCACTTTCAGCGAAAATTCCTGCACTTTTGCAGGTTTTTCACGAAAATAGGCCGCTTTCTCGGAAAAAAACTGCACTTTTGCAGGTTTTTTCATTATCACGCTGCCTTCTGCCCATTTTGTTCGGTTCCGCAACCTCACAAGGAGAGGTGCGCGCCCAGAAAAAGCGACTGGGACTCACTGTTTCCCACAGCACTAACCGCGTATCGAGACTTTTTCAACAGTCTGAACGCTTCTCAGCGCTGTAAATGTTCAAAAAGCTCAGGACACCGCACGGTATCTTGAGCTTTTTGCTTTGCATCTATCCCTTTGGGGTTACGTATAGCGGCGGAATTTGCGAAAGGATGCGCCGCACGTCCGCCTCGTCAAACACCCCGTCCCCATTTATGTCAAACTGGGACGCAATTTGCCGCACGACGTCGGACATGTTCGCGCTGCGCTCGGGATGCCTGTAGACCGTCAGCGTATAAACGGAAGAGGTCTGACGGTCTCCGGACGTGACCTTTATATGAACGACGTTCATTCCTTCCCGAAGCGGAATGGGCGAGCTCGCCTGATTGGCGGATGCAGGCTGACCGTTGATTTCGAGCGCAGCGGCGCTGCTTTCTATGACCGGAATGAGCGTGATGCCGGCTGTGTCGTGACTGACGACCGCCGTGTAGTTCATAACGCTCCCGTCAAACGGCCGGCTAAGCTCCGCTCCGAGCACGCCGAGTCCGCTCATGCGGGCCTCGCTCCAGGACACAACCGGAACCGTCAGCGGACTGGAGACGCTGCCTTCAAAAACAGGAGATCCCGTATAGGAGGCCTTGATCGTATGATTCCCCACAGACAACGAGGTTAGCGTAATCACCGCGTTTCCTTCCGCGTTCAGAAGCTCCTTCCGCACGATCTGATCGTTGTCGCTGATCTCTACAACGCCATCAGGCACATACGCGCTTCCGGCCGCCCCTTTTACATATACGGCAAGCGTCACCGAATCCATCGCAGGAGGCGCGCCCGACGTTTCGATAGTCGTCGTTGTCGGCTGCTTCTTCGAGACGTTCTGATTCAGCACGAGCGAGACGCTTTCCAAGTAGTTGGCATCCCCCGAATAAACGGCATGAATCGCATGCAGTCCCGGCTGCAGGGAAGAGGTCGTGTAAGTAGCCGCCGCAACCGTATTGGCCTGATTCGCGGATAGTGCCCCTTCGCCTATCGGCTTATCGTCATCGTAAAAAATAACTCCACCTGACGGCACCGCCCCCGCCGTCGGAACGAATTGAGCGGTGAACGTAACCGGCTGTTCGAATACCGTCGATGCCGAGCTGCTGGCTACGGTCAAGCTGCTGCCGATTTTGTTCACGTTGATATCAAGCCCGCCGGACATACCGTCCGCATGGACATTATCATTAGGCACATATACGGCCTTAAACGTATGCCGGCCGGGAGTCAGATTGGACACGATAATATCCGCGTTGCTGTTGGCCGCCTTAAGTTCGCCCCATTCGATCGTGACGCTCGCGCTGCTCTGTCCTATAAAAGTTGCCGTTTGCGCGTTAGGGTTCACGGCGATTTGGTACAAATACCGCGCTCCGGCCTTCTCCAACTGGTTGACGAATTGACCTTTGCCGTCATATTGGACAATTCCAAACGAAGTTCTGTTGTCATTGTAGCTCAGCGCCCAGAAGGTGTAGTCTCCCCATTCCAGGACCGGGCATGAGGAAGCACTATCGAGGGCATCCGGTTTAGCCAGACAAACGGCGCGAAGCCCGAGCTCGGGCGGAGTTTGCGGAGGATATCCCGTTCTGGAAGATACGGACGGACTCCCCGGGGTTAAAACCGCTTCATTAACAACCCGTTCGTTATCCAGCAAAAGAACGCTTCCCCCCGGAGCAATCGTCGATCCCGTAGAATCGGTGACGGTCACATGAAAAGAAACGGTGTCGCCGTAATTCACAGTCGCCTTATCGGCCCGCAACGAAACGGCAACAGGCTGCGTGCCGTTCGCATAACCAAGCCCCGGAAATCCCATAATGGCAAGAAACACGATCAAAAAGACCGGCAAACCCAACCTGCTTACTCTTAAAAAGGAAAGCAATAATCTGCTGCGCATATGAAATCCCTTCCTGTAGCCTTAATAGTCCGCTTTCCTTAATTATACTACAAATTCGTATAATTCCCCGGCAAAAAATACAGGTAACCGAAAACATTCATGTTCAAGTGCCCCGGTTCAACCGGTATTCAAAATTGCTTTTGCACAGCTGAAGCAGATCGTATTTCACGCCCCGTTTGGGCACCGTGATGGCAGGGGCCTTCGCCCCTCTCCGGCGCAGAAAAGCGCGCACTTTCCGGATATCGCCGATCGTGTTGACGATGATTTCGTCGGGCCGCTCCCCCGCATACCGCGCAGCGAGAAAGCGGTCGCAGACCATTCCCCCGCCGGCCGCATCAAGCTCAAACATTTGAAAGTGCCGCAGCATGCCCTCTTGAACTTTGGCTACCATGGCTCTGTTTTCCCCGAAGTAGACGACATCCTGGTCGACGGCGGCATCCCTGTCTACGATTTGCTTGTCGGGCACTTGCTCCAGATTGCGGATATGGCCGAGCATGTTCTGTGCTTTTTCAAATTCGAGCCGCTCCGCATACGCATGCATTTTGGCCGACATCGCTTCTATTAAAGCTTGTCCTTCATTAGCCAGCATGGCCGCCGCCTGGCGGGCCCGGTCCCTGTAATCCTCTTCGCCGATCCGGCCTTCGCAAACGCCGCTGCATTTGCCGATATGATAGAGCAGGCATACTTGCTTCGGCATAGTCAGACATGAGCGCAGCCCGTAATGATCCGTCACGAACTCAAGCAGCGCCTCCAGAAACCGCCTGCTGCGGAACGGCCCGAGCCGATGCCCCGGCGCCAGCTCCTGCTCTCCGTTCTGATAAGCCGGCGCTTCCGGAGCGGCGCCGCGTTGATTCCGGTAAAACACTTCGAGCCTCGGCACCCGCTCCCCTGTCAGCTGCAGATAAGCGTAGCCGCTCTTGTCTTTTTTCAGGGCCCGGTTGTACGGCGGCTTGTGAAGCTTGATCAGATTGTTTTCGAGAAGCAGGCTTTCCGTCTCGTTATTCACCAGCACGACATCGATTTGAGCGATTTCGCGTACCAATTGAACGATTTTTTTGCGCGTGTGCGTTTGTTGAAAATAGGAGCGCAGGCGGCTGCGCAAGTTTTTCGCTTTGCCGATGTAAATAATGTGCCCCGCGCCGTTCAGCATCAAATAGCAGCCCGGGCTTTCGGGATATTCGCAAGCTTTGAATTCAAAAGACACGCAGGCTCCCCCTCCCGCACAGATCTTCAGCTTATTTGCGCTGCGGGCGATACCAGTCCATAACGGCGCAGCACTGCGATTCGCGCATTCCCCGCAGATGAAAGTGAACGCCCAGCGAACGCGAAGCTACGCTAATGCCGAGCGTCGCCAAGCCTCTGCGGCGCTGCAGCGGATTGCTCACGGTCCGGCACGACTGGATTCTGCCGCGCGGCACGATGACGGTGATAAGCGCAAGCCGGCGAAACCGCAAAATCAGCAGGTCGTTCGCAAGCAGCCAGCCCGCATCCTTCAACTGTTGGCGGCCAAGCACGGCCGCGGCCAGGCAGAGCGGTGCGCCCAGCCAGCCCCATGGCGTAAACGTGACCGCCACCGCCGTCGCTATCCCGAGGAACAGCGTCCATGGCACAACGTAGCCTATCCACGCTCTGCTCGGCAAGGTTTCGACCGGCGCAGGCCGCACGTGGAACCCGGGGGCCATCTGCTCCAGGAAGCCGCCGATTTCACTGCGCCGCAGCAGCGGAAACAGCAGGCTGGTTTCCCCTTTATCGCTGCCGTATCCGGCGCTTTCGACATGTACTGCGGCAAAGCCGAACGGCTGCCACAGCAGATCCTCCACGATGCGGATAGCTTGTATGCGGGCAAGCGGCAGCGTAACCTGCCTGCGCTCCAGCAGCCCCCGCGAGATCACCAATTCGTCCCCGGAACGAACGACGGTGAAATTCGCGAATTTAACAGCCGTGATGCCGACGCCCAGCAGCCAGGCAAGCGCAACCACGATCACAATGATGACGGGCACGGCGGCCGATTCGAAGATTTTGCCCGTATTCCGGTATACATGCAGGTTCGGAAAAATTTCATCCAATTTGGACATCAGTGCAAAAATGAACGAAATCGACAAGCCCATGCTGCCCGAACTCATGCCCGCCACCAGCAAGCGGCCGAAAGAGATAGAGAAAGCGGGCCTCCGCTGCTGCGGCGTTCCTTCTTCCATGGGTTCCATCGCCCGATTCGCCGCCTGCTCTTCGGCGCCAAGCGCTTCCCCGGCTTCCGCATACGGCTCGCCCTGGTTGTGGCCGCGCAGCTGTTTTTGCAGCAGCAGCGCCTCGTCCCTCGTTACCGCTGTAAAAACCGCCTCCGGTTTGCCGCCTCCCGCCGTCTGCACCTGCATACGGGCAAGCCCGAGCAGCCGGTGCAGCGGCCCTTCGGTCAAATCGATCGTTTGAATGCGCTCCAGCGGGATGAACTGCCTTTTCACTACGAAAATGCCGTGCTCCACTTTCAGCATGCCTTCGGCAACTTCGTAGCGGTAACGCAGCCACGACAAAATGCCGCAGCCGATCGCGCCGGCGATAATCGTCGCGCTTGCCGCCATTCTCCACCCCCCTGCTCCCGAATGGCCGCCGCCGTTGAAAACAGCCGTCGCCAAAAAGATCAACAACGGGAGCAGCATATCCTTGATCAGCTTGAGCGAAGAGAGCACGGCGGCAAGCGGGTGCAGCCTCTTGCCGTTCTGAATGGGCTTAGACATCATCATTCGCCACCCTCGCCAGCACGGCAATCCGGCTGCGCACCCGATCGGCGGTTTCTTCGGCCAGAGCCGGGATGTGATGCTTGCCTGCCGCCGTCGAGAACGATACGCTCGACAGCCCGTATCGGCGCAGCAGCGGTCCCTGGTGCGTATCGACATGCTGGATGCGGACCATCGGAACAACCGTTCTTTTCACGAATACAATGCCCTGCAGCAGTTCGATTTCTTCGTCGCGGATTTCGTAGCGCCACCGTCTCCACCTGATCGCCGGAACGACCAGTACACTAACGGCTGCTTCCAATACAGCCAGAACCCATGCGAGTACCGGAATCCATAGAGGCCAGCCGAATCGATGAGCGGCGAACGCGATCCCCACCGCAACGGCTATGAAAAACAGGCTGGAAAGCGCTTCGCTCCACCGCCAAACGGCGATCGCGCGCTTGTCTATCCTGTGACTTGGTTGCGAGTGCAATATTAACAGCCCTCCTTAAGCTAACCATGAACTAGAGTTTCGAAATGTTCCCTTCCCCTAGCATAACTCATCTTCATGCAGCCCGCTATCTAATACTAAATAACGCATAAAAGGACACCCCCCTTCGGTGTCCTCGCCGGCCGCGGTTCATAGGATGTAACCTCCCACAGCCTCCAAACCCGGCAGCTCCCTGTACAGGTAAACACTCGTGCCTATCTTCGCAAACACCGGTACTTCCAGTCGATCCGGTCTTACCGTCGGCTCCAGTCTCGCCGGCAGCTCCCGCAAATGCTCGAAATCCGGGTGCGCCACCAGCTCCGACAGGAATGCCGGTATGGTGCTTCCCGATCTCCTTTTCGTGTTCAAAGCCGCTATCATTTGCTCCCCGTTTTTAATGCCTATGCCATGCCCGTAATACAGATTTCTATCGAGCAAAATGACGTTCTCCCCCTGCCACTGCGGCTTTTTGGGATCGTGATCGGGGTTTTTAAAATATTGAATATCCCCGGGCAAAGCTTCGCTGACGTGATTTTTGCCAATTAACCGCATATCGTTGTCCAGATTCCAGTCATACAAAAGTAAATCCCGGAAATGCCGGTTAAACGCATCCTTGCCGATCATATCAAGCGTAGCCTTGTACAGAACTACTGTCATTGCCGTAGCGCATTCAAATGCATAACGGCTGCCGTTTTGAAAAATGTCCAATATCCCTTCGGACGGCGAAACGCCTTCTCTCAGCCGCAATCCTCCGTTTGGCATCCGCAACCACAATTTGTCGTTACCGTGGGAATCCTTGAATGTAGCGAACGATATGCGGCTGGCGTTTAAGGCTTTGGCTGCATCCACAATCCTGCTTCTCATCTTCAACTCGAACTCCAAAGCTTCGGGAGTCTGGAACCGGTACTCTACCGGGCTGTGTTTCATGTGCTGCAGCATTTCTCTTTCCATCCCCGAAAGCATGAGTCTGTCTACTTGCGCCGGATCACCGTTTGAAATGAAGATCACGATCATTTCCTCCATTTTTCAGAGTATAGGTTATTGTACGTGTATGCGCTCAAATGGTGCGGTCCAAAAAACGTGCATAACGGGCAAAAAGCAGCCGCCACAGGAGGAAAGGAATCCTGCGACACCCGCTTTTTTCAAATCAAATCTTTGCTCCGGGGAAACGATCAATGCGCTCCGCCTTTAAGGTTAAGTATGACTACGCCGGCGATGATAAACGCGATACCCAGAACCGTTGTTGCGCTCACCGTTTCTTTCCAGATCATAACGCCAATAACCGCCGTGATGGCCGTCCCTACCCCTGACCAAATCGCATAGGCAACGCCCAATGGAATTTGCTGCAAGGAAAGCGACAGCGAGTAAAAAGCTACGCCGAAACAAATCACCGTGCCGATGCTCGGGAACAATTTCGAAAAGCCCTCCGAAGCTTTAAGCAAAGATGTGCCGAAAAGCTCGCTCACGATCGCAATGGTCAAAAACAAATAGGCTTTCAAAATCATCCCTCCCTTTCAACCATATTCGATATAGTTTGTTCAAAATGATCACCCCGTAATGGCGTGCGAAAAAGCGTTAAAAAAAGAATGCCTCTTAGCGAGACACTCTTTTCGGCAATTCCTGCGCCCCTATTCAGCGGCAAATTGATTCCTCGTCAGGCCGGCTGGCGAAAGCCTTTATTTCAAACTCTTCAATTGTGCGACGATGGTCGAATGCTGATTGTTCTCTTGCTCCAGCTCGGTCGTGTAGCTGGTTCGCAGCGTCGTCAATTGATTTTTCAAAACTTCGATACGCTGCTGGGCCGTTCCCTTGGCATTGATTTGCCCGACCAGCGTCTGAACGTCGGTGAGCTGCTTGTTCAGCTCGGCCTTGGCCGCTGTCGCCGCCTGGGAAGTATCCCCGGCCAAGGAGTTTATTCGACTGGTGAGATTCGTTTGCTGGGTAGTCGCTTCCTGCAGCGCTTTGTTATAGTCCGCTTGGCTGGCGTAAACGCCCGGATTGTCCTTGCGGATTTGGGCAATTTGATCGTCCAACTGCTTCTTGTTTTGATCGTAGCGGTCTTTGATCGCAGCCAGCGCCTTGTTGTGGCGGTCGTTTTCAACGCCTAATGCATTCGACTGCGGAGTGGTATTCGTATTCGGCAGCGTGCTGGTTCCATCCCCCATATCCACCTTGCGCACCAACACATCGTTGACATATTCGCTGACAGATAAAAGCTTGCCCTTCTTATCGTAATGATAAATGATTCCGTTCATCAGATTGTTTTTAAAATCCCCGACGACCTTCTCGCCTTTCGAAGTCGTGTACGTCCCTTTTCCTTCGCGGTTGCCGTTTACGAAATCCCCTTGGAAAACGTCGCCGTTTTTATAGGCGATTTTGCCGGTGCCGCTCGGTTTGTCGCCGTCGAAAGCCCCTGTATATTTATCGCCGTTGTCGTAATACAACGTTCCGCTGCTCCGCGCGTCGTCCACGAAAGTGCCGTCGAAAATCAGCTTGCCCCCGGAGGAGTACTGCTTCCCCGCCCCGTTGTTCACGCCGTTTTTCAAAATCCCGTCAAATTCGAGCTTACCGTCGGCGTAGTAGCTTTTATAACGCCCGTCGCTCGGATTCCCGCTCGCTACCGTTCCGTCGAACACCGGCTTGCCGCTTGCGTTCACGATTTTCCCCTTGCCTTCCGGGACGCCGTTCTGCATTTGGCCTGTATATTTGTTCCCGTTAGGGTACACATAGTCCCCTTTGTCCGGTTTCGTACTTCCTGTGGTGCTGCCGCCTGACTGCGCTCCTCCTGCACTGCCGCCTGTCTGCGTGCCCCCTCCGGTAGTCCCTCCCGAATTGGCGGGCTGCTGGCCGGTGGCCGGACTTTTCAAGTAGATCGATGAGGTGTTCCCATCCCACGTCACTTCTTTGCCGCTTGCCTCGCCGACGAGCCGGAGCGGCACCAGCGTATTGCCGTCCACCAGGCGCGGCGCAAGCTCAAGCTTGTTCGGGCGATTGTTGATATAAGCGTCATCGCTGTCAATCGTCAGTTCGATTTGCAAGTCGTCCTTCGTGCCCGTTACGGTTTGCGTAGCCTCGTCCCACTGGACGGAAAGCCCCAGCTTTTCGAAAATAGGCCGGAACTGGACCAAAGTCGTCCCGTTCTCAAGAATCGGCTGCACCGCAAATTGTACAGGTTTGCCATCTATGTAGACACGTATCTGCTTGTCAGCCGCAGCTGCAAAGTCCGGTACTGCAAGAGCCGTCCACAATAAACAGGCGGGCAGTAAGGTATACCATTTTTTCATGCGCGTTCCTCCTCAGGCTTCCTCTTCACCACTATTTTACAATATTCTACATAAACTGTCGAAACTTAAAACTTTACAAACCGACTTTCCGCCTTAAAAGGGTAAAAAGCAAACCCGTGTAACGGGGCACTGGAACTGGCATTGCGTGCTAAAAGCCTGCAAAAGTGCATCTTTTGGTCCGTCGATACGCTTGCAACGAAATATTCCTGCAAATCTGCAGGTTTTTCAGCGAATGCGCAGGGCTCAGGCCGTCTTGACCGGGAATTCCTGCACAATTGCAGGCTTTTCCCCTAAACGGGCCGTTTCCATCCGAAAAGCCTGCACATTCGCAGGCTTTGCAGGTTTCGCACGCTTTGCAAGCGCCAGGCCGCTTAACGAACTGCCGCGCGCAAGCACGTAAAAAGAGCGCCGAATCGGCGCCCTCGCGTGAAGCAATATAGGGACGCGGACGTTCCCTATTCATTTTTGTCGCCCAAAAGCCCCAGCAGCGCCTGCGGCAAAGCAAACTGCTGATTGTTAATGATAATTCGATTCAGTTGGTCTACGGATATTTCCGATTGCTCTTCCTTGATCATTTCGATCTCTTTATGGATGCGTTCCATTTGCCGGTCCAGGGCGGACGCGGCGGACGCGGCTTGTTTCAGTTCCTCAAGCAGCCGTTCCGGTACGGCTCGGTTGTCTTCGTTATATTTGTAATAAATTTTGTGCTCCAGGCTTGCCCAGAAATCCATCGCGATAGTACGAATCTGCACCTCGATGCACACGCTCTCCTGCCGATCCGACATGTACACCGGCACTTCGATCAAAAGATGCAGACTTTGGTAACCGTTTTGCTTCGGATACTTGATGTAGTCCTTTTCTTCAATTACTTTCAAATCGCTCTGATTTTTCAACATTTCGCTGATCAAATAAATATCCGAAATGAAAGAGCAGGTTATGCGCAATCCGGCGATATCTTTAATCTTGTCCTTCATGCTGGCAAACGAAATGTCGCAGGCTTTTCTGTACATCTTGTTCAAAATGCTTTCGGGCGATTTCAAGCGCGATTTGGTATGCTCGATAGGGTTATATTCGTGAAGCATCTCAAATTCCTGTACCAGAATATCAATTCTTGTTTCCATTTCGTCCAATGCGAATTTATACATCATCATGAATCGGGTTAACTCGTTTTTAAATTGTTTCAATTGATGGATGGAAAGTTGGTTCATCATCGATTCGTTCCTTCCTTTATTTATCCGCTCCTCGTTAGTTTAATGCACTTGTGCGGCATTGTGCAAACTTGACGTCCGTAAACAGCGTGCAGCTTTCTTGCTTGACACCCGCCAAGCCTTCTTGTATAGTATCACATATATCTTCAAAAATTGATCGCTTACGACGGAAGCACCCGTAAGAGAAGGCTGAATGCCTTTCTTACAGGTGCTTTTTTTGTTGCGGTCCGCTTCTCATTCTAACGATTCAAGGGAGGATTTACGTTGAACATCACTGGCAAATTTTTCGCAGTTCTACTCGCCGCTCTTTTGTTTGTTTCCGCCTTTCCGGCGGCCGCGGCAGCCGCTTCGCTCGATATCACCGCCTCCATCCGGACATCGCTCGACCAAACGATCACGAATGCGGACCGCACGCAGGCAGCCAAGATCAAATCCCTGTACGACGAACTGCTGACGCTGCAGAAACAGACCGGGGAATGGGATGAAAAAACCAGTGCGCTGCATACAGCGAACGGGGAAGCTTTGGCCGCGCTGCAGAAACAAATCAAGCAAATCGACGCCGCCAAACTTGAAAAACTGGAAGCCGACGCCGTTCAAACGCGAGAACGATACAAACCGTTATTAGACCAGTACAGCTCATTAAATAAACAGCTTGATGCAGCGCGTTTGATTAATAACAAGGACCTCGTCGGCATGGTTCGTTTTCAGATCAACGTTTTGAAAATCCCGGTTCAGGTGGCGCGCGCCAACATAAAAACAAAAGAAGAAGCATGGCGAACGGCCAAAGAGACCGCCTCCAAGACTGCGAAAAAAATTCGCGCCACCCTGTCGGATGCGGACCCTGTCAATGTGCAGCTCAAAGCCAAGAAAAAAGCGATCAATACGATCGAAACGAACGTAACTCCAGTATGGACAGCGTTCAAAAAAGCGGCAAAAAAAGGAGACGCCGGCAGTGTGCTTGGCACGCTCACATCCGTAGTCTCCCTTTCACGCCAAATCTGTGAAGAACAGCAAAAAGTTTATAAGCTTGAAACCAAGATCAGCGATATTCTTTCCGCCGCGAAGGCACAAATACCATAGAATAACGACGATCACCGATTAATATCCGGCTTCCCCGGACGGAATCGCTTATTGAGCCGTTATCGGCTTTTTCAGGAAAATTCCGTAGCTGATCGCCGAAACTACAAGCAAGACCGCGCCGACGAGAAATACGTATTCAAATGAACCTGTCGCCTGAACGATCGCGCCCGTAACAATCGGCGCAAGCGATGCGCCCACAAATCCGCCGAAGTTTTGGATGGAGCCAAGCGAAGCTACCATGTTTTTCGGCGCTACGTCCGTTGCCAGCGTCCAAATAACGCCTGTCGGCACGGAGGAAGCGAAGTAAGCTACCGCCAGCAAAGTTACGCAAGCGCCAATGCTCGAAACATAAGGGATCGGAATAACCGCAGCCGCTGCCACAATCGCACCGCAAACGAGAGGAATTTTGCGCGCCTTGATCGGTTGATAGCCTTTACGGATAAAGTAATCGGAAATAATGCCGCCCAGCGGTACGCCGATAATGCCCACCATGAAAGGGATTGAAGCGATCCATCCGGTTTTCAAAATACTTAAGCCGCGATCGTGCACCAGGTAACCCGGCAGCCAGGTTAAAAACGTCCACATCGTATATACGAGACCGAAGTTGCCGATAATCATGAACCAGGTTGATTTGTATTTAAACAGATCGCCCCAGCTTATTTTTGCCGCAGCTTGTTGTTCGGCCGGTTGTTCATCCTCTTGAATGACTTCTCCATTCTTCGGATCTCTATACGTGAACAGCCATATAGCCATAACAACCAAACCGGCAGCGCCAATGATGATGAACATGATTTTCCAGGAAAAAGACAGCATTAACGCGGTCAGCAGCGGGGGCGCTATACCGTTGGCAATCTGCGAACCGGTGTTGATCACGGCGAGCGGCGTCCCGCGGTCTTTTTTGGAAAACCAGTTGTTAATCGCTTTTACAGCCGAAGGAAAGAAGGGCGATTCGGAAATGCCCAGCAATACGCGAAGCGTATAAAATATAGAGTAGCTGCTCGTGAAGGCGCTCAATACCGAGACGACGGACCACGAGCCGCTTGCCCAGGCAAACATTTTCCGCGGCCCCACCCGGTCGACGAGCCAGCCTGCCGGAAGATTGGCCAAGGCATACGGCCACAAAAATGCAGACAGCAATACGCCCATTTGCAGCGGAGACAAGTTGAACTCTTTGGAAATAAGCGGATTGGCAACGCTTAAATTGGAACGGTCCAAATAGTTGACGATTGCCCCAATCAAAATCAGAATGACAAAAAACCAACGTTTTTTGCTTACAGCCGGAGCTGGTTGTAATGCTGCTTTAGCCATGACGACTAAACACTCCCTTGTTAAAATAATATTTGTCTATTTGAACGCGCTTGCATGTATCGGCTAAAAGCGCCGACTGCCTGCGCCTATAAAAACCGGCGGCGCCGGGAAAACTTGATACCAACCGCCATAGCGGCATCAAGTCCCGGCGAGCCTCACCGGAAATTAGCGTGCCGCGGCAACCGCTTGAAGAAACTCTTTTGCCGCAGCGGTCACTTTTCGATAATCGCCGTCTTTTTGCGCCGCTTTCGTAATGTAGCTGCCCACGCCAACCCCTACGCAGCCTGCTTGCAGCCATTCGTGCACATTTTGCGGGGTAACGCCGCCTGTCGGTGCAATCGGAGCTTGCGACATCGGCGCTTTGATCGCTTTTACATATTGCGGCCCAACGACTTCAGCCGGGAACAGCTTCACAATATCCGCGCCGGCTTCCAAGCTTTCCAAAACTTCTTTTGGAGTGAATGCCCCGCTGATCGTAATCGCTTGGTACCGGTTGGCCATCTTGATCATTTCCGGATTCAACTGCGGGCTTACCAGAAGTTCGGCACCGGCCAAAATAGCCGCTCTGGCGGTTTCGCCATCCAAAATCGTGCCCGCGCCGATTAATACTTGGCTATATTTGTTAGACAAGGTTTTGATCACTTGCAGCGCATTCGGCACGCTCATTGTAATTTCCAGCACTTTAATTCCGCCTTCAATCGCTGCTTCAGCGACTGCCAGCGCTTCTTGCTCACTATCGGAACGAATGATGAGAACAATTCCGCTTTCCGAAATTTTGTTTAGATTGTCCAATTTTCTCCACATATAGGTTATCCCTCCGGTTGAGTTTTCATTTATTCGTAATGCATGTATAACTTTTCGCCGCTGTATCCCAATTGACGGGAAAGCTTCAGAGCCGTGTTGGTAACCAACTTGACAATCAATTCCTCGCGCTCGGGCGTCATTCCGGCATACATGCTTGCAACGCTGATCGCCGCAACCGGTTGATTCGATTGGTCATACACAGCCGAGCCGATACAGTACATTTCCAGGTTATCTTCACGGTCGTCAATCGAGTAACCCCGTTCGCGTATCTCTTTCATATCCTGCAAAATATGGGGCAAAGTCACTTTCGAATAAGACGTCTTTCCGGGAATATCGCCGTCGCCCACAATGTACTGAATCTTTTCGTCAGGCAATGCGGCCAGCAGCGCTTTTCCAAGACCGGTTGTGTGCATAAATCTTCGCGAGCCTAGTTTGGCCGTCGGCCGCACAACCGAGTAATTTTCCGCTTTGTCCAGGTAAACAATTTTTCCTTTATCTTCTATTCCCAGAAAAGCCGTGCTGCCCGTCTGTTTATTCAACTCCTGCAGCAAAGGTCTGGCAAGATGAGGAATTCCCATATTGGACAGGTAAGCCATTCCGGTTTCAAAAGCTCCAAGGCCCAGACGATACGTTTTCAGCCGCTCGTCATCGAATTCGATAAAGCCTTTGTACAGCAGCGTTTGAACCAATTCAAACCCGCTGCTCCTCGGCAAGCCCATCTCTTTGCAAATTTCATTTAAAGTCAGGGCAGAGCCGCTCTTGGAAAGCAGGACCAAAAGATCCAGTGCCCGTTCCGCCGATTTATTTACGCGAAATTTTTCCATAGATTCTCCTTTAAATAAATTGCGCTTATAATTCGCATATGTGAATTCGTTTCGTGGATACGAATATTGATTCAAGTATATTACACGTGGTTAAATAATTTCAATATCCCCGGCCAAAAAATTATCTTGCCCCAGTGGGAGAGGAAAATAATTAATGGCAAATATTATTTTGCGAATCAATATTGAATTGCGGTAAAGAATCGGATAATCTAAATATAATGATTCGCTATTTAGAATCAAATTCACATATGTGAATTTACAGTCCATTTTGGTAATGCGCTTACATGATAACATCAGTTTTTTCGGGAGGTACGTGTTTTGGAGCCTACAGTTATTTTTTTAATCGGTGCGGCAGCATCCGGAAAATCAACGATCGGTAAACGGATCGCATCGGACTATAACTTTTGCTATCTCGATAAAGACGTCGTTTGCAACAAATTTACCGGCCTTTTGCTGGAATCCAAGGGATACTCCCCGCATGAGCGCGACGGCAACGTTTTTTACAGCGACGTGGTCATGGGGCTTGAATATCAAACCTTGCTGGACATCGCTAACGACAACTTGCAGATCGGCAGGTCTGTAGTTCTGGATGCGCCTTTCCTCGGTTATTTTGCAAATAAAGATTACATCCGCCAATTAAAAGAAAAATATGACTGGCGGAACGTAAGAACGCTGGTTCTGCAAGTCACGATCGATTTTGCGGTGCTTAAAGAAAGAATGTTGGCCCGGGCGCTGGAACGGGATGCCTGGAAATTTGCCAACTGGGATACTTATGTGCAAAGCCTGCAAAACAAGCAATGTTTATGGGAAGATATCGAAATCAAACGGTATGACAATAGCCACGCTGAAGTAGACATCGAAAAGCTCAATCAAGCGATATCGCTTTAAAGGGCGGCAGCCTTTCCAAAAGCGCGGCCAGGCAGCCGCGGGCTGGCTATTCCATTTTGACGTCGGTCGGTTGGTCGGTTGATTCCGAGGATTTGCGGTTTTGGATCGGCAGCGGCACAGGCGCAAAACATCAAATCCGGCTAACATTAGCCGATTTGTCAAACAAGCTGGCCTACTCCTGTTCAACCGCACCCGATCGACTATACGCCGACCTGCAAACCAACTCGTTCAAGGGTGAATGATTGCGGGGGAACGGCAAGACTTTATAGGCAAAATAAAGGCGAACAGTGGCTTGGAAATCCACGGTTCGCCTTTGTGGGTAATGCATATCAAGATTATACCCAGGATGCTGCCGCTGCTTGGTGGTGACCTGAATGATCTGAAGGCACTAAGGCGAGATCCACATCAAGAGCCATAGCCACTCTAATAATTGTATCAATACGAGGCGCTGTTGTGTCACCCTCAAACCGAGCTATTGCTGATTGTTTCATGCCTGCTCTTTTCGCCAACTCAGCTTGTGTCCATCCTTTGCTTTCCCTTAATTCGATCAGCATAACAACCATTGCTGTCCGCTTGCGAATAACTTCAATCTCCTTTTGACTCTCAGAGCTCATTTCGTTGACCATGTTGTCCCAAGTTTTCATAAGTATCATCTCCTTTTCTTGCCGTTCTTCATTTTTTCCTTGATATTTTCAACCGGATGTTCTCTCATATATTTGTCTCTTAACCGTCTTGCCTTTGCCAATTCAAGCTCATCAGTTTCATCAGCATCTTTCTTATAATGTGACAACATGATAAAGTGATTTCCATTCCAAAGGCACATAAATATTCTTTCATCAAGCGGTCTCAATTCATACAAATTGTCATTTTCTTTGCCCTTTAGGTCCTTAATTATTTTTGTTCCGGCACGAAGTCCTTGCATACGAACGCGTTCTATACAATAAACTATCTTTTCGAAAATAATTCTTGCGTTTTTGTCACCGCTGTTTTTCTTAGCTTCAAGGTCCTTAATGAATTCATCGACTTCGGGCAAACTAGCGAATTCATACTTGTACACCGGAGCGACCCCTTATATTTTATCTTATGCAGAATTAACAAAAAATATAACTAATTTGTTATAATTATAACACAAACGTTATAAGCTGACTAATTTCGTCACTCCCAAACTAAACAAAATGGACACATCCTTTATACGGAAGTGCCCACTTTGTTTAATTGGCAAATCGCCTCATTGCCCCGCCTACTTCTTGCTCTTCTTCTTTGCCGGTACTTTCTCGGGCAAGGTTTCCGCCCATGATAGCGATTCGGCCATCAATCCGGTAATTTTATCCGGATCGTTCCGCCATTGCCCGGGAATCGCAACGTATTCCTTCATGGGCCTATTCGGCATTGGAGCGAACTCGGTCGCGCCTTCTTGGAGCAGTTGCAAGCGCCGTTCTTCCGGCAGACGGACGAAGAGTTCCTGTCCATACAGGCCGGTAAACATATTGCCGTTAATAAAGCCGGCCAAAGAGCCGAACATCGGTTTGATCTTAACCCGCGGGTCACCCGGCACAGCAGCTGCGAATAAAGCTTTGGATTCATCGTCAGGACGTAACATGGAGTGTGCATGCCTCTTTTCAACAACTGTAAGTTAAGATTTGAGCCGCGGCCCCGCCGCTATATTCTATCATTGTCGCTTTTCCAGTTCTTGATTCCTTTTTTAATGTCCGTGGGGCTCAGATTTTGCGAAGCCGCCTTCTGGCATAATTCCGGAAATTCCCCATCGCCTGCAAAACGCAAAGCGGCAATTTGAGCAAAAGTAAGCCTGGAATCCAACAGTTTTCCTGTAAGAACGTAATGACGCAAGTTTTCCTCGGCTCTGATGGCTCTGTCTTGCGCTTTTAACGGGTAAGCCCTCATTAAGAAGAAACTTACTGCTATATAGATGAAAATCAGCAGACTGAGCAGCGAAGAGAGGCTTAGACCTTCTCGGACGACAAGGGTGACAGTTACGATCAATATAACCAGTAAAAGCAATGATAAAAAATAATGATAAATCGGGTGGAATCTTTTGTGATTCTGAAAATTTTGATTAGACACCAAGGAACCTCCTCGTTTTATTTATCGGATCATTGTTCCAAATAAGTTTTGAAGCTGGCTTCCAGGGTACTGCTCCAGCCTTTGTTGTGATTTTCCGCTTCAGCCTGTGTGGAGAAATTGTCATGCGTAACTAGAAGCTCAGTTCCTGTACCCTGCTCCACAAACTCAATGGTAACCACCGTATCCTCTTGATCTCCGCCGGAGCCTTCGTGCTCCCATTTCCAAGTAAAAACCAGCTTATCGTTCGGAATAATCGCTACATACTTGCCGCCAAGAATATGATCGGCTCCATTGGGAGCATGCATGATGAAGCGGTAGCTTCCTCCTTCAACAACATCCATGCGATCAACGGTCGTCGTAAAACCTTCCGGTCCCCACCATTGCTGCAGCTGCTCTTGTTGCGTCCATGCTTGAAACACTTTGTCTCTGCCGGCTTTGTAGTTATAAGTAAGCTGTAGTGTAAATTTACCTGCTTGCATATTGATCATTAATATAGCTCCTTTAATTGTTGTTTGTATTTTGGTCCAAAAAGCGTTCCAGTCTGGATAATTGCGACGTCCAGAATTGCCGCAGGTCCGATAACCACTGATTCGCACAGTCAATTGACGCCGGATTTAGATAATAATAGCGATACCTCCCTTCTTTGCGCACAGAAACTAGCCCAGCCTTTTCCAGAACCTTCAGGTGTTTGGACACCGCAGGCAATGACATTTTAAAAGGCTCGGCTAATTTCATGACCGTCATCTCGCCTTTGGCAAGCTGCGTAATCATCTCTCGTCTCGTCGGATCGGAAAGAACGGAAAAAACGTCGTTTAAAACATTCTCGTCATGATACTTAACCATATGGTTAAATATAATGTTGTTCATGCGCATTGTCAAGTTGATAAACTTACCAATTGCAAAAAGCGCCAGTACCATCAGCAGCGCCACTCAATAGACGCAACTGACATTAACTGACGAAATGGGCGGGAAAACGCCCGGTTCACCCGTTTACTTTGCTTTTGGTGCCGCTCACAATCGCGAAGCGGATGTGCTGCCATTTCCGGGAACGCCAGCGCAGCAGCATGCCGATACCGCGCAGCCCTTCGTCGGCGATAAAAGCCAGCCATATGCCCGGCATCCCCAGGTGGCATACGATACCGAGCAGATAGGCGAGTGGGATGCTGATGCCCCACATGCAAATCAGCCCCATATACACCGGGAATTTGACTTCCCCGGCCGCATTTAGCGCTCCAATGACAATCACGTTGCATGCGCGCGCCGCTTCAAGCACGAGCGACAGCAGCATCAAGGTTTTCCCGAGGCTAATGACTTCCGGATCGTTCGTAAATATACCGAGGAGGGTATCGGAAAAAGCCACCAGCAAGCAGCCTACGCCAAAATTAATCAGCAGGCCGATCCGCAAATTGCGGTAACAAACGCGATAAGCGGTTTCATGCTTGCCCGCTCCAACCAGGCGGCCGATCAAAATCGACGTCGCTTGTCCGATGGAAACCGAAAACAGAAACACGAAAGTCGTCATGTTCTGGGTATATATTTTTGTAGTCAAAGCCGAAACGCCCAGCATGGAAACAAAATACGTAATAAAAACTTGTGAAGCGCTGTAAGAAATATTTTCTCCCGCGGACGGAATCCCTATCCTGATAATTTCCTTGACGTAGCTTATCGGCAGGCGAAACATATCCCGGTAGGAAAGAAGATACCGCAAAAATTTGACAAGCATCCATAAGGCAATCCCTACTCCGATCACCCGGCTCACATTTGTCGCAATGGCAACCCCCTGCACGCCGAGCACCGGAATGCCGAAAGGTCCGTACAAGAACAAGTAATTTCCAAGTATATTTATAGTAATGACAAAAAAAGATAACAAAAGCGTAGGCTTCACAAAACCATGCATCCGCAAAACCGCAGCTGCCGTACCGATTATAGCTACCGTAACCAAGCAACTTCCTATCATTGACAAAAATGCGCTTCCATCATTCATTAATTCCGCAGGCAGCTTCATCATGTTCAACAGCGGGTCGGCAAAAATAACGAGTACGATGCTTACGATCACGCCCAAGATGATGTTCAACCCCATCGAAATCGAGGTCACTTTGGCAGCCTCCCGCTCTTTCCCTGCGCCGATCAGTTGAGCGATAAGCACGCTGAGTCCGAAGGTCACGAATCCGAACAGAAGCTGGGCGACGGTCAAAATTTGGTTAGCCACGCCTACGGCGGCTACCGCGCGATCCGAGTATTTGCTGAGCATGAGCGTGTCGATGTTCAAAATAACCGTTTGCAAAAATTGTTCCAAAAAAATGGGACCCATTAATCCGAACAAAGTTAATTGCCGCTCTTGTTGTTGTACTGCCATAAATCCTCCTTTTATTTGTTCAAGGAGCCGATCTGTTCATTGATTCTGCGGCAGGTGGCTTTCTCCACCAGTTCGTGTTCCAGCACGATTGTCCTTCCCGTCGGCGGACTTTGCGAATGGCCGTTGTTGCGCTCGATAAGTTCCATAAGCAGCTCAACGGTAACTTGGCCTATTTGATCCACGGGCTGCTGGATCGTCGTGAGCTTAGGCCTTACTACGTCGGAAATTTGGATGCCGTCGAAGCCCACAACGGAAATATGATCAGGCACGCGCAATTGGCGATCATACATACAGTTCATGGCGCCAACCGCCATATCGTCGCTCGCGGCAAATACGGACGTAAACGTCCCGCCGGCTTCGTTAAGCAGCTCGTTCATTAACCGGTAGCCGGCAGCAAGCTTGTAGTCGCCGAACCGGACAATCGACTCGTCCGCCTCTATTCCATTATCTTTGAAAGCAGCCAGGTACCCGTCGTAACGCTTTCTGCCCGCGCATAGATCCCGCATATCTCCCGCTATCATGGCAATGCGCCGATGGCCGAGGCGGATGAGATACGTTGTCGCATCGTAAGCAGCTTTGAAGTCGTCGATCATGACCGTCGGCAAATTCATGCCCAGATCGGCATGGACGACGAGCGGGATTTGGTTTTTTTGCAAAAAAAGCCGGATATGCTCATTCAGCTTTTCATGCATAAGCACAATGCCGTCGACGCGCATCTCTTGAAAAACATTCAAATATTTCACGACTTTGTCGGTATCTTCAACGATGTTGGAAACGAGCAGGTTATAGCCTTTGCGCCCTACCGTCTCCTCGATGTTGCTCAGAATAGACGCCTGAAAATTGCCCGTTATGTCAGGGATAATAACCCCGATCAGATTCGTCTTATTCCGCTTCAGACTTTTCGCAATCAGACTGGGCGAGTAGTTCAACTGCTCGATCGCTTGACGCACTTTCTTTTCAAGCTTCTCGCTCACATGATCGCCTTTGTTCAAAACTCTGGATACGCTCGTGACGGAGACGCCTGCCGCTTTGGCTACGTCATTGATTTTCACACCCATTATGCTGCTGTCCTCATTTCCGATCTAAGTTCAGGAAGGAGAAGATGCCTGCATCCGAACCCGCAAAGCCGTCAGCCCGCTCACATCGAGAGTGGAAACGGCATCCACCTTCATTTCGGCATATGCTGTAAACAACCGGCTGTCCTGCAGCGTATAGATCCAGACCCTCAGGCCGTGTTCGTGGGCGCACTGTACCAAGCCTGGACGGCACGAAGGATAGTCCGCATTGACGCCCGCAAGCCCTGCCTGTTTGGCCATGCCGCATATTTGCCGTACAGCGGTTTCATAATCCGCGCTGCTCATGTCTTTCAGCTGTGCCGGTGTATTCCACACTACTCTACCATGATATGGAGATTTTGTAATTAAACTTGTGTCGCCCGTAAAATAGATTTGGTCCCACATATCCAAAGTTTCAAGCAGACCGATGGCGGGAAGCGCCGCCTCATCGTTTTTGATATCCAAATTAAAAGAGACCGGCTGTCCCTTAAATTCCCGCAGCACCGTTTCCAGCCTTTCCAATTCTTTGCCCGGCTGCAGCTGTAAAGGGTTCTGCGCATGCAATTCCTCGTAAGTAAGCTCGGAGAAACAAGGATGATCGTCGTGATACAGCACGCAAATCCCGTCCTTGGTCGCCCTCACGTCCACCTCAAGCACTTCCGCTCCGGCGTTTCTTCCGGCAATACACGACTCCAGAGTGTTATCCGGCGTGCCTTCGCATCCGGTATGCGCAATAATCAGGGGCATAGTGTCCATTGCATTCGCTCCTCGTACATTATTCAAATTTTGCTGACAACTGACATCGCTTCGCGCATGTAACAGTTGCAGCGTGTTATCGGGCTTCAAAATAGACCGGATTCGTAAAAGCAAGGTTCGCTAACGCCCCGCCCAACAAGCCTTGCAGGCGAACCCGCAGCCATATGAGCCCTTCCGCCGGAATCGCGCAGCGGAACTCCGCCGCATTTGCCGATAGGCTGCCTCGGCATAGCTCTCCCAGATTGGATTCCACAATGACCGTATGGGCCTGCGTCTCCGCCGGGCTTTGCCGTTGATGGATCCGGGCCACAAGGTCCACAGCTTCGCCTTGCGCCAACCGGTCCGGCGGAACTGCGTCGCCGATACCGTAAATTCGTCCGCCCGCCTGAACTTCAAGCGTCACGAGCGGCCCCATGCTTACGCATATGCGGCCCGAGCGGATCGCTTCGACGGCCGACGACGCCGATACGGCATGCTCATCCCCGGATATCCCCAGATATGTAAAAGCCGGAGGATCGCTTTCCCCGCTCGAATGATGCCAGTCCCGTCCGGCCGTAGCGGCGATGCGGACTCCTTGATTCAATAAGCCCGTCCATAGCTCGAAAGCGGGTTCGTTATGATTGCGAATAGGTGGCAGCGTTTCATGCCATACTTCCATATAGTCGATTTGATGCCAATCTTGTATATCATATTCCCAATGGCACCCCGTACAAATGGGACTCCCCAGGGCGAACGGATGAGCGATACCGACGACCCCGCCCTGCCGGTGGACTCGCTCGATGCCTTTGCCGATATCCTTCGGCCCAAGATCGCGCCACTCGCAGTACGGAGCGCCCAGCGTCAGCATGTGCCCGTAGAACGTCGTCCATTCCATGCCCGGGACGATGCATATTCCGGTTTCTTCGGTGACTTGAGCCGCATCGGCGAGCCCGGATACCGTGTTGTGATCCGTCAATGCGATCCCTCTCAAGCCCAGTTCCGCCGCCTTCCGGCACATGTCCGCGAGCGTATGAATACCGTCGCTGTGAGGCGTGTGAGTGTGCAGTTCAAATGGAAGCCAATTCATGATTGTTGTTCTCCTTCGCGAATGCTTAATTGATAACGGCATTCCGGCGTAATCACACAATGCACGCTAATCGTCACCCGCCATACGCCCTCGTGGATCGGGCCGGCCAAGAAGCCCGGCGAACTTTCCCGGGGCGACAGCACATGATGCTGGTCGTTCGGGTGGCGGTGCGCCGATCCCCGGAAGCCCTGCAGGTCGTCTACCGATAGCGTCAGCAAATTTTTCAGCGGAGCGAACTTTTCCCATTGCTCCATGTAGACGGACTTTTGAGACGGGCGAACATATCGGTCAATAGCATCCTCAATCAATACGCGGGACATGTCCGTGTCGTCGAGTGTTTTGGGGCTGTAGCTGAAATCGATATGCAGGCTTTCCACAGCTTCAGGTATATACAATTGATACGCAATATGCGTTTTTGAGCTGAGCGGAGTCAACTTCCCTTCTACGATCAGAAGATCTTTCATTGAACGGGTTCCCCTTTTACCGTGATGGCCTTACTTGTCATCCTGCATCATGCTGCGAATATAGAAATAACCGACCAAGGAGCAGATGGCAAACATGAACACAGCGCAAGCGCTGGAAATACCGGTTTCAAAATAAACCGAAAACTGCTGCTGCATCGCCACCCCGAGCACTTGCGGCGCATTCGGGCCGATAAGAAACGGAGCGGTAAAGCTTCCGATAATGCCCATAACGACAAATGTGGCGGCTACCAGCATCGATTTAAACGATAACGGAAAAATAATTCGCGTAAATATTTGAATTTTTCCGGCCCCCACATCCTTCGCGCTTTCAATCAGAGCGTTCGGAATCCCCGAAAGGGCGGAACTAAGCAGCATGGTCGCAAACGGGATATTGAACCACAAATTGGCCAGCAGCAGCCCTTTGAAGTCGAACAGCACCTTCATAAACGGCGCACTCGTAAAAAGCATCATAATTCGGGCCAGCCAGCCATGATTGCCGTACATATTAATAATGCCGTACGTGGCGATAACCGATGGAATGAACATCGGAATATAGTAAAGCCGTTCGATCCACTTCGCCATCCGGCCTGTGCTGAACCGTAAAAAAACGGCCAGCAAGTAAGCGATGAAGAGCACGAGCACCGCCGAAACGATCGTCAGTTGAAGCGTAAAGCGGATGTTGTTCAACATCGCAGGATCGGTAAACAAAAACTTGTAGTTATCCCAAGTGAATTGACCTTCGTGCCCGCGCAAACTTTCCTGAATGGAGGTGACGATCGGCACCACGATCATAAAAAGCAGCAGCAAAAAGGAGGGCAGCACCATGAAAAGCCCGAGCGCGGAGCGTTTCGCTCCGCGGTCGAACCATGCCGGCTTGGACGATTTCCCGACGTTCATCGGCCGGGTCAGGCTATGCTCGCTCATTGACCGGCGACTTCCCTTTGCCAGCGTTTCATAGCGTCAGCTTCCAGCTCTCCCAGGTTGAAGGAGCGGTAGTTGACGGACACGCCTTCGAATTTTTTTTGCAGGTCCCCTGGCATATGAGACCATTCGATGCCCGGGAAGCCGTAAATTTTATTGACAACTTCAGCTTGCGCATCCGGGCTCAAAACAAAGTTGATGAAGTCGTATGCCGCTTCTTTGTGCTGGGACATGTTCGGCACTGTCAGCCTTCCGGGACCGCCGGTAAATGCAGGTTCAAGTTGCGCCAGCTTCGTCGTTTCCGGCAGCAGCTTTTTGTTGATTTGCTCAAGCGCCATATCCGACCAAGCCGGAATCATATCCACTTCGCCGTTCGCGAGCAAATCGAGCGTACCTTGGTTTTTCTTCGGGTACACGCCTTTTTGGTACATGTCTTTGGACAAGCTTTTGAGCAGTTCGAATCCTTTATCCCACTGCTGCTCGATGTTTTTGTCCTGATTGTGGATCGCATCTTCAGGCAAAGATTTGTAAAGCGCCGTGAGTACGAACGATCCGCCGGAACCGCCGGTTGCCGGGTCATTGTACGCAAAGCGGCCCGGATGCTCGTGAATCCATGTGTACAGCTCGTCCAGCGTTTTCGGCGGACTCGACACTTTAGCGCTGTTGTAGGCGAGAAGGACTGATGAAGAGCGGTAAGGAATCGCTTTATTGCCCATATCTTTCATATTCGCCGGGTTGATCAAGCTGATGTTCGGGATTTTTTTGACGTCCAGCTCTTCGAAAAGATTTTCTTTTTTGTCGGTGGCCATATCCGGCCCTCCGTTGGCTTCGTAAAGATCGACATCGATCGTGCTGTTGCCCGCTTTCTTGGCCGCTACAATCCGGTTCATCGTTGCTTGCTCGCCTTGTCCGGACGGAATGTAAACGAGCTTAACCTTCACTTTGTCCTGCTTTTTCTCATACAATTCTTTCAAATGCGTCCACAGTTCTTGCACGTTTTGCGATCCGCTGAAATAAAACGCAATTTCCGTCGGGCCGCTTGTGCTTGCGCCGGCGGGGCTTGCCGCGCTTGTTCCGCTTGGCGTGCTTGCCGCACCGGATTTTGCTCCGTTGCCCGCGCCTGTTGAACAGCCCGCCAGCAGCGTTACCGCAGAAAGAGAAGTAAGAAGCAGCACCTTACCTGTTTGTTTGAATCCGCCAAAGCCAAAATGGATACTCATGTTTTGTCATCCTCCTTGTATGTGAAAAGCGTTGTTAAACCGATGATCTAGGATAAGCGGCATGTTTGGAAAAGGTAAGCGAAACCGATTGCCCGCCGGTCAGCTCCTGCGCTTGTTCCCGCGGAAGGAACATGCGCACGATGCCCGCTTCGGTCAGCAGTGTTATTTCGGCATAATGTCCGAGAACCATTACTTGCTTCACGGTAGCGGCAAGGCCGGGCAGCGAGGCGTCATTCCATTTGACATCCTCCGGCCGGACAGCGACGACGACATCTCCGCTCAAGCTGCCGGGGTCGGCAAGCTGCAGGTTTTGCAGCGCAATGCTTCCGTTCTGCGCGCCCCCGTCCATCATGTTCATGCGCCCGATAAAGTTGGCGACGAACAGCGTTTGCGGGGCGTCGTAAATAGCTTGCGGCGAATCGGATTGCTCGATGCGGCCGCGGTTCATGACGATGATCCGGTCAGACAGCGACAGCGCCTCTTCCTGATCATGCGTGACGAACATCATCGTCAGCTTCGTCGCCGACTGAATTTCCCGGAGCTCCTCGCGCAGCTCTCCGCGCAATTTCGCGTCGAGCGCCGAGAACGGCTCGTCCAGCAGCAGAACCGCCGGCTCCAGCAGCAGCGCCCTGGCTACGGCGACGCGCTGCTGCTGGCCGCCCGACAGCTCGGTCGGCCGTTTTTTCTCCGCGCCGGGCAGGCGGACGAGCTTCAGCGCCCGGTCAACCGCTTCTTGAATCTGCTCCTTCTTCATCTTGCGAATCTTCAAGCCGAAGGCGAGATTCTCGAAGACGTTCATGTGCGGCCACAGATTGTAGCTTTGAAACACCATGGCGGTCGGACGCTTCTCCGGCGGCAGGTGCAGCACGCTTTTGCCCGCGATCAGGATATCTCCCGAATCAGGTTCCAAAAAACCGCCGACCGAGCGGAGCACCGTCGTTTTCCCGCAGCCGGACGGGCCCAGCAAAGTAACGAGCTCTCCGCGATGGATATCGAAGGAGATCCCCGTCACGCCATCGCCTGTTTTGTAGCGTTTGGACAAATTTTGAATCGATAATTGAACTTGAGCAGTCATTGCCTGCCTCCTTGCTATTTCATGGTGAAGCCGCTGGACATCACATCCGCGCTGACAAAACGCCGCGATACCAGCAGCAAAATGATAGTCGGCAGCGTCAAGATGATGGAAAACACGGCACCGGCCGTTGCCGGATAGTCTTGCACCGCTCCGTACATGATCAGCGGCATCGTTTTGAAGTCGGGCATTCCTACCATAAACGTTCCCTGCGCTTCATCCAGAGAGGACAGGAAAGTAAAGATCGAAGCCACGATAATTCCCGGCAGAGCCATCGGCAGCGTAATATTCCAGAAGACGCGAAACGGACCCGCCCCCGCATCTCTTGCGGCTTCTTCCTGCGCTTTGTGCACGCTTTTGAAAGAAGCGGCCGGGATCCATGTCATATACATCAACGTATTGATAACATGAATGAGAACAACGCCCAAAAAAGTATTCATCAAGCCGATTTTGAAAAAGAGCACCGCGATGGCCACGTATAACCCCATTTTCGGAAAGGCGTTGGTCAGCAGGAACGAAAACAGGAACCACCTGCTCAGCGGAAATTGAATGCGCGCGAAAGCATAAGCTGCAGGAATGCAGATGGCGATCGACAGTAACGTCACTACGAAGGCAATCAGGAAAGACAAGCTAATCGACTTCAAAATTTCCGGTTGGGACAGCACGAATGTCCACCAGTCCAGCGACCAGCTTTGCGGCAGCGCAGCCGGGTACTGCCATTTTCCCGAGAATGCAAGCAGCGCCAGATTGATAAGCGGACCCAGGAAAAAGAAGACGAACACTGCGAAAATAATAAACTCAACAATTTTTCTTTTACCCAAGCTTTTGAAATACCAGCTCATCGTAAATCACCTCCTTTTGCATTGGTATCGATACCAATTTGAAAAGCAATTGATTTTGCATTGGCCCCCAAAATTGGTATCGATACCAATTTCGACCAAAAACGATTCATATCCGTATTTTTGTGCCTCCTTGTTTCTCGAACTCTATTACAGCTTAATCGTCGATTGTAAAATATAATCGCTTAAAATATTAAGAACTGTTCAAGATACTTTAATGAATTTGTTAAGAGCAGAAAGGGGCATTTTTCACAACCAAAATTGAACAGAATAAGCTGGAGTTCAGAGAGGTTGAGCAGCTTTATCAGAGCTACAAAAAAAATCCAATGACCATTAAACAAAAAGCACAAATTGAAGTAAAAAACGTCTTTGAAACTTACGAGTTTATTTATAGTTTAAATCCAAACAAAGATTTTTCGGATATGGATGAACCTGTACTAAAAAAAATACAACATACTTTAATGAGTAATTTAACCGGTTATCCTGAAGGATATAGGCATATTCCAGCAGCCCTTCATGATGGCGATGGGCAAATCAGTTACCAGCCTCCGGCATTTAACGAAGTTCCGCGTCTCATGCGGGCATACTTCTCTTGGCTTTACACTAGTGTGACCGGATATGCAAACCCGTATGAGACGACCCATGTTGACCATGAAAAAAAAATCCATCCCCTGATCATTGCTGGAATCACCCATCATATAATAGGTTATATCCATCCTTTTCCTGACGGTAATGGAAGAACAGCACGGGCATTTTCTACTTTGGTCGGTTTAATACACAACGATCTTGCCACGATTAAGGATGCATTCAGTGTAGAAGAATTCTTTGATAAACGCATCGAGGATTACTATGACACGCTTATGGCTGCAACTCAAGGAAACTTAAAACCATTTATTGTTTTTTATCTGGAGTGTGTCAACGCATCGCTTACCAAGGTTCTCAAAGAACTTCAACGTTACGATAGAATTAAACATATTCGTGAATTACTGGGCAAAGGGCATGCCAAAACAATGTTCGAATGGATCAGTAGAATGAATGACGGAGAAATATTTCATAGACAATTGTTCGACAACACTTTAGAAGCTTCACCCTCAAGCATTGCCAAGAACATTTCAAGGCTTAAAGACCTGGGCGTTATTAAGTCAGGAAGCGGCCGCGGAGAATATATCGTTTGTATCGTAGATTAGCCAAGAAAGCGAGCACTGGCCTCCGGAACAATTGGGGACACAGTGCTCGCTTGTCTTTCAGGGGGGCGGAATACTACAGGTTTCGCAGTTGTAACATAGCGAATTGCGATGAGGAACGTCGCATTTGCGCTCTAAGCGCCGCACGATTTTCTTACTTGTAATTTGCCGGTAAAGGAAATGACATTTGAGCCTATATCCGGCAGTTCTCTTGATTTGATTTGGCCGAGCATTAATTCGGCGGCTTTATTCGCCATTTCCACCGACGGATGCTTGAAAGTGGTCAATGGAGGGCTGACAAAATCGGCAAAATTGACATCATCGATCACGGCTAATGCCAAATCATCCGGAACACGGATATTTTTTTCAAGCAAATAAGGCAAAATTTCCATGAGAACCAAATCGTTACCGGCTAACAAAGCCGTCGGAGGCTTTTCCAATTGAAACAATTCATCCAACTGCCGGGTGACCTCATTGATATTCACGCTTCTGGCATAGTTTTTGTCGAACGTAATCCCATGGTCTTGAAGCGCGGCCTTATATCCTTGAATCCGTTCGGACCGCGTGCTGATATTGAGCGGAGGCGTGATGATGGCAATCTGCTTATGGCCTCTGCTTATTAAATGAGAAGTGCAAGTGTAGGCGGAATGAATGTTATCCATCACGACCATATTGATCGGCAGTTCTTCAACTTTTCGATCCAAAAAAACGACCGGAAAATGTTCATTCACGAGCTGCTCGTAAACTTCATTGTTTTGGCAGGTAGGTATGATAATCAATCCGTCCACTTGTTTAGCTTTTAACATATCGATGTACTTCTTTTCCTTGGACGGATCTTCATCCGTATTACAAACAATAACATGGTAATCATGTGCATGACAGTAGTCTTCTATCGCTCGAGTGATCTCAGTCGAAAACCGATGCAGCAGATTCGCTACGATAACCCCTATCGTCGAGGTTGTTTTTTGTTTCAGACTTCTGGCAAGAACATTGGGCTGGTACCCCAGTGCTTCTATGGTCTGTTGAATTCTCATTTTTGTCTCGGCCGACATATATTCGTATCTTTGATTTAGATACTGCGAGACGGTGCTTTTCGATACTTTGGCCGTTTCCGCAACGTCGAAGAGCGTAGCTTTCTTACCTTTAATCATGTTGGTCACCCCCTCACTCAGAGCCAATATCCATTCGTTTTTTAGACCTATATTAACATTACGTTAATTTCTTAATCAACCTTTGTATCGACGCCATGCCGGAAAGAAGGTCCGCCGGCAGCCATATATCCGTTGCTGTGTCCTTCAAGATCCGCAGAAATCCAGAAAGCGTAGAATTGCGAATTCTCCAAATAAAAACGTACCCGTATGATGCTGTGATTCAACTCTTCCAGCGCCCGGTCTCTCCATTTGATTTGTACACTCGTACTATCCGTTGTAACCGGGATGCAATCCGACTTGGAATACCCGTCTATGACATTGGACTCCTCATCCAGGAGCTCGGCATAGATTGCACCTTCGGTTGAGTCGACATTCACGAACAAATATTTACCATTGAACTCCATTTTCTTGGTTGTGACATACCCGCCTTTTCCTTCATCGGTCAATGAGGCGAAACCGTCTCTTCGCAGCTTGGCCAGTCCCACACTGCCTCCCGAATATTCATGGGTACCGAAATTAGGAGATTGACCGGAGAAAAAAGATACGTAAAAATATAATTCATCCCCTACAACGAGGCACACGCCATTAGGCGAATGCGCATATCCGTAATTCCATGTACCCGCTTCACGCGAAGACGAAATAAAATTGTCATAAGTAGGCCGGTCCCAATGAAAGCCGTCTCTGCTGTAAGCCAACTTCAGGTCATTGATTTTGGGCATTTTGGTAAGCTCGCAAATAGGGTTAGGCGGTCCCATAAATACGCTGTAAACACCTAACATCATACTTTCATAAGGGGTTGCATCCAAATTATATAACTGTGTATAGTAACCCAGCTTCGGATCCGGAGAATCATAAATATCTGTTCTTGACCAAAAGCGGACTTCCTCGCTCTTCCACTTCGAGCCCCGGAAGAAATCATCCGTTTCATAGTAGCCTCTTGTCCTTACCCGGCTATCTAATGAAGAGAATGTTCGCAAACTGAAAGCCCATTTTTTCGTAAA
Organism: Paenibacillus sp. sgz302164; assembly: GCF_056120505.1. Lineage (NCBI taxonomy): Bacteria > Bacillati > Bacillota > Bacilli > Caryophanales > Paenibacillaceae > Paenibacillus > Paenibacillus sp. sgz302164. The sequence continues at coordinate 187,685 of NZ_JBVYOL010000010.1, forward strand.
CGGGTTTTGAAAAAATGTGGAATTGTCTCCGGCAAGGGTCGTTTCCCCCATCTCGGTCCAATCGATGCCGTTTGCCGACTTATACAATTTGATGACCTCAATAGGCGGGACAGAGCCGGGAATATCATGAAAATGCTTCGGCATCCGATGATAATATTTCACTTCAAAATCATATTTCCGGAAAAATACTAGCATTTTATATTTCTCGCTTGCATCTGTAGCCTCGTAATCGATCCATACGGCCGACCCGTCGCGGAGCGCTCCGGATTCATACGGGATCACTCTGTCGTCCTGCCTGTCCGGGTAAAGTTCCGACAATCGCTCCCAATGGATTCCGTCATCGCTTTCCGCGTAACCGACCCCGTCGAACCAGCCCGCCTGGTACCACATTTTAAACTTCTTATCGGTGTCGTCATAAAAAATGCCGTCATTGAAAGGGCATGCGCACGAACAGTATCCATCGTTCATTTCAAGCGGAGTTTCCGGTTCAAATACAGGCCGGTCCATAAGAACAGGCTGATGATATTGGGTCGTCAAATCCGTGGCCTCAATGACAAAACTATCGACGAACAATTGCCTTCCGATCGAAATATTCACGACCTCCGGCCAATACGCCTTATAATCCGACGGCAGCGGTTTATCCAGAGCGACCTCTTCGTATTTGGGCGGCCATTCGTCCGGCAGAATGATATTATTATACAATTTCATTGGATAACTTCCTTTCGCATGCCGATAACCGTCAGCCTCATCCTCATTGCAAATTCGAATGGCGCCGCGCCATCTCTTTGTAACTTGCATCGCCCGTTTCATCCAAAATGTCGATAACCACGGCATCAAGCAGCATGTGCAAACTTTGGTCGAACTGATTGCCGAGCGGCTGAATCGTAGGCGGCTCATCTTCCAGCCTTAATTTGGTCGCAGCCGGAATTCTTAAGACAAGATCGCTGTACTCCGCAATTTTCGAGTTCCGATTGGTCGTGATGAGCAAGACGGATGCTCCGCTCTTTTTCGCTTGACTTGCGTATAAATGAACGGCTTCCGTAGTTCCTGAACCGGAGATCGCCACCAACACATCCTCCGGGCGAATACTCGGTGTAATCGTTTCGCCAACCACAAATGCGTTGAAACCTGCATGCATAAGACGCATGGCAAAAGCTTTCCCCATTAATCCGGACCGGCCCTCGCCCGCAACGAAAATTCTGGAAGCCCCTTTCATTCTTTTGCCAAAAGCTGCAAACTCCGTTTCGCTCACTCGATCTAATACCGCGGCAACTTCGCTATTCATTTGGACAAGCAAATTTTTCATAATCGGATCATCTTCTTTCTGATGGTTTCGGCTATCTCTCTTCGATGAGCGGATCCCGTAATGGCACTTCCGACAATAACGATAGCCGGTTTATATTGGACAATTCGTTCTATGGAATCAGCCGTTATTCCCCCTGCATACGCAAAATCGATCCCCTCCAGAGTATGCAGGAACGAAATCATTTCCGCTTCCCTTAACCCTGCTCCCTGTCGTCCTTGCATGTCTTTTCCTATATGTACGGAGAAGAGGCGGGCTCCCTGTTCATACAATCGGGCGATTGAACCCGTGTCCTGTATCCCCAACAAATCGATCATGACTTGTCCGCCCGATAAACGGGCTGCTTCCAACGCATCCTTGATTGTTTGTTCGGCTGAGAATGCCATCACCGTCGAAATGTCGGCTCCAGCGGACAAAGCTTGCACCGTCTCGTGCTTTCCCGCATCGCAAGTCTTCATGTCGGCCAACATTGTCTTATCGGGGTATCTCCGCTTCAAATCTGAAATGATGTCTACTCCATATTGCTTGATAACCCCGGTTCCAATCTCGATGATATCGATCAGATCCTTCACTTCTTCGACGATTTCCAGACATTCCTGCCGCGTCAACCGATCCAATGCCAATTGCAGCTTCAAGCTAACACCCTCTTATCGTTCAATAAACTCTCTTACCCCAAGTTTTTGCAAAACCTCTTCATAATACGGAAGCCCCTCATTATCTCCCGATACGCTTACAACCATGGATCCCACTGTATTCGCAAAAGTCAGCGTTCTTTCAAGCGGCCACCCTCTTACGATTCCCAACAGGAAACCCGCGTCAAATCCGTCGCCGGCCCCGACAGTATCTGCGATCGTATTTACTTTTACGGCAGGCATGTTAATCTTTAGCCCCTCATAATAACCTACACTGCCGGCAGATCCTTGTTTGATTGCAATACGGCCAATTCCGTACTCCGTAAATTTCCGTATCATCTCATCCAGATCACTGATGCCAAGCAAAAATTCGGCTTCTTCTTCGCCCGTAAGCAAAATGTCGACGTAGGGAAGCAATTGTGTGAGACATTGTCTCGCCTCTTCTTTCGACCACAGTTTCAAACGGATATTAGGGTCGAATGCCACTAAGACATTATTGTTTTTCGCTGTCTCTATCGCCTTGTGAATGACGGACATATCGTTTTGACGGATTGCCGAGAATACGCCGGTTATGTGAAGAATTCTGGAGTTTTTGATGTCTTCCAACGGCAAATCTTCAGCTTTCATCGTAAGCGTAGGCGAATTCGTCCTGTAGTAAAATGTGCGCCCGGCGCCGTCTTCCCATATCTCTTTGAAATTTACCGATGTGGTGAATCCCTCCATCAACCTGACATTGGACACATCGATGCCTTCGCCTCTTGCAAAATTATAAATGTACCTGCCGAATTCATCATCGCCAAGCCGGCTAATCCACCCTGCTTTCATGCCTAATCGGGCGCAACCGATCGCCAGGTTTAATTCGGCCCCGCCAACTTTGCGTTCGAAATCAGCGACATAGCGCAGCGGCCCTTTGCTCTTAGGGTTCATTGTCACCATGCCGTCTCCTATTGTAATGACATCCAGACTCTTATCCAAAATGATCTCTCTTTTCTGTGCAAAATTGTTGTTTGTCAAACTTCTTAGCTTTACTTAACAGCTCCTTGCATAACGCCTTGAATGATGTATCGTTGAGCAAAAAGATAGATGAGTAAGACAGGCAAAGTAATCAATAAAATACCCGGCAAAAATTTGGCATAATCCGTGGAATAAATGTCCTTGAACACTTGTATCGCCAGCGGCAATGTACGGTTCTCTTTGCCCGCATTTTGAAGAACAATTAACGGCAATAAGAAATCGTTCCAGATCCATAAAATATGCAAAATCGCGATCGTCACGGAAGTAGGACGCAAGATCGGGAACACAACCTTGAAAAATGTTTGATGACGATTGCATCCATCTATTTGAGCTGCTTGTTCCAACTCAAGCGGAACGCTTTTGATAAATCCATGATAGATAAACACGGCCAGCGGAGTGCCGAATCCGATATACATGAAAATCAAAGTTGGCTGCGGCATTGCGGTTATCCAGCCAAACATCTTTCCATAAATACTGACCAGCGGGATCATAATCGCTTGAAACGGAATAATCATCGCTGACACCATCAGCAAGAACAGGGTGCTGTTCAACTTCGATTTATTTCTTACAAAATAATGAGCCGTCATGGACGAGAACAGCAATATGATCAGTACGCTGCTGAATGTAATGATGACTGTATTGATAAAACTCCTAAAATAATTCATTTGCTGGATGGCCATTTTAAAATTTATGAAATCTATAGTTGCAGGCAGGCTAAAAGGTGAAGCCAAAATTTGCGCATTCGTTTTGAAGGAGTTAATCAAAAGCAGAACAAATGGAAGCATGCTAAATATCAGCGCCGCTACAACTATCAAATAAATCGACACCTGCCGGGCAAGGAGGCGGGTCTCCATTATATTTCGACCTCCTTTTTCTTGCTGAAATATACCTGCATAATCGTTACAGCTGCAACAATGAAGAACAGCACAAATGCCTCCGCTTGTCCCATGCCGTAATCGTAGCTTCTAAACGCTTTGTCGAATACATGCATAGAAACAAACACCGTACTTCCAAAGGGACCGCCTTCGGTTAAGGAATAATTCAAATCATAAACCATGAACCCTCTCTGCAAAGAAAGGAAGATCGTCACAATGAACGAAGGAACCATCAAGGGTAGTGTCATATGGATAAGCTGCTGCCATCTGCTTGTACCGTCGATTGTCGATGCCTCCATAATATCTTTGGGGACATTCATAAGGCCGGCGATAAAAATAACCATCATATAGCCTGCATAATGCCATACGGTGACGATGACCAAAGCCCAGAACGCTTTATCCGCGCTGCCCAACCAAGATTTGCTTAATAGAGCGAGCCCGTATTTAGTGCCGATATTTACGAAGAAGTTATTGAATAGAAATTGCCACAGAAATCCTAGAACCAAACCGCCAATTAAGCTTGGTGTGAAAAATGCCGCACGAAAGAAACTTTGACTTTTGATCCCTGATACTACCAAGTAAGCTAATAAAAACCCTACTGCATTTATTAGAAAAACCGTGGCGATGACATATTTAATGGTAATCCACATCGATTTCCAAAATTTCGCATCATGAAAAACCCCGATATAGTTTTCAAATCCCACAAACGGCATATTGGGCGAAATGCCATCCCACTTAAAAAAAGTTAAATAAATACCATAAAGAAATGGAACGATCATGACCATGAAAAAGATCAATGTCGCCGGTCCGGTATACAAAAGTTGGTTGCCTATCTTTTTAGTTAGACTTTTTTCTGAGATCAATTGGGATCTACTCCGCTCTCATTGATTTAACTTCGGAAAGCCGACGGATGGAAGCGAACCGCTTCTCATCCATCGCCTTTCGCTGCTTATCGCAGTGGACTTGACTGAAAAAGATAACTACTTTTTATCCTTCCAGTACCCTTCGATTTCTTTGATTAATCCGGCGCGGTCGGACTCGCCTGCAAGATATTTTTGCATAGATGCGCCAATCACTTTGGAGTGATCGCCAGGTACATAATTGGCACCGAATTGAAGCGTATTGCCGGCATTCATATATGTTTTGATTGATTTGGCAAGCGAATCTTTAGGTTCCAGCTTAATATTTTTGAAAGCGGGAAGAATGTTTGCTTTATTGACCAAGAAATCTTGACCTGCTCCTTCATATACGATCCAATTCAAAAATTTCTTGGCCGCTTCCTGTTGAGCTGGCGTAGCTGCCGTTTTATCTATAAATATTTGTTTCGTGGCGCCCACCGGGATCGAAGCGTTCTTTTTATCGGCTGCGTCATTGCTGGTCGGAACCGGTATGAAGCCGTACTCCCCGTTCGGTTGCACGCTATCCAATTGGCTGATCATCCAGTTTCCGTTGAATGTAATTCCTGCCTCGCCTTTTGCTACGGCGGCAGCAATATCATCAGCGGTTACAACGAGCGGATCGCCTTTCCGTTTGTTATACTTTTTCATCATATCAAAAGTATCAAGCAAACCGTTGAACACAGCATTGTCGGCCAGCTTTGCATTACCGGCTCTTAAATCGTTCAAGACCGCGTTAACATCGCCTTTCGGTTGAGAAGCATACGTAATCGGGATAAAATGATTGCCCAAAGACCATGGCATGGCGCCGATGATCAATGGCGCAGTTCCGGAAGCCTCAATCTTTTTAAAGAGCGCTTCCAGTGCAGAGGCGGAGTTAATTGTGGAGGGATCGAATGTGCCGCCGACTGCCTTATCCAGAACTTTTTTGTTGTAGACAAGCCCGTAGCCTTCTACTGCAAACGGGAAAGCTAACGTTTTTCCGTCGAGCTGATTAGGCTGCGCGAGGTCTTTCACCCATTGTTCTCCGGATAAATCGAGAGCCTTATCTTGAAATTTAACAATGTCGCCTGCATCCAGCATGTTCAGTGTTGCAGGATTGCCTGATGCATACAACACAGATGCCCTCTCGAACGGAGACTGGCCGCTTGCCACTGTCAATACTTCCACTGTAATATTAGGATTTGCTTTGGTGAACTCTTTCGCAGCTTCCTCGGCTGCCGCCTGGATCTGCCCTTTCGAATTCAGGAACGAAATTTTAACAGGTTTACTTGAGTCGCTGGCGTTAGTATTGCCACCGGTTCCTTTGCTCTCCGAACCGCTTGAACTATTGCCGCCGCATGCGGCAAGAACCATAGATAATGCTGTCACTAAAACTAACGGTTTTGCGTAAGTGAACGTTTTCACTTTTTGTCCTCCCTTTTGATTAACATGTCAAATCTCCTCAACAACCGGGATGTTAACTAAGATGCACAGCTCTTAATCACCTCCTAAGATTCGTCTGCCGGGAAATCGCTTCCAGATACGATACGGCAGTAGCGCCGAATTGGACGACTTGTTATGTACTATCGATTCATAAACCGATTTACTAAATCGGTTTATGAATCGATAGTACTATATGTTTCGCTATTTTACAACAAAAATCTTTATTTTCCGACTTTTCTAATTCCCGAATGAGAAAGCAACATTGCAAATGTCGCCTCGTGATATAACTAACATGAATTACAAACAAGGAGATGAGAGCATGAGTAAGTTGAATGGCAAAATCGCTTTAGTAACCGGTGCAAGCAGGGGGATCGGTCGCGGCATTGCGCTGCGTCTGGCACAGGACGGCGTATTAGTCGCAGTGCATTATGGAAAGAGACAGCATGAAGCAGAGGAAGTGGTTCTTCAAATTGAACAAAATGGAGGTTCCGCATTCACGATCGGCGCTGACTTAAGTACGCTTAACGGCATTCACAATTTATATGCGGCATTGGATGGCGCCCTTCGGAATCGCACAGGCGATAATCGGTTTGATATTCTTGTGAATAACGCCGGAATCGGGCAAATTATAAGCATTGAAGAGACGACGGAAGCATCTTTTGACGAAGTCATGAACATGAATGTCAAAGCGCCGCTTTTTGTTATCCAGCAAGCTTTGCCGCGTCTGAAAAATGAAGGCCGCATTATCAACATCTCATCGTTTGTTACACGGGTGGCCTCCCCTAGCGTTTTCGCCTATAGCATGTCGAAAGGCGCAATCGACACACTTACGCTTGCTCTGGCTCGCAATCTTGGGAGCCGTAATATTACGGTAAACGCCATCCAGCCTGGTATTATTAATACAGAAATGAATGCCGGGACGCTGCAAGATCCCAATGGACAGAAATATGCCGCCGGTCTTTCAACCTTCAACAGGTGGGGGGAGCCTGAAGATGTGGCGGATATTGCCGCTTTCCTCGCCTCATCGGACAGCCGTTGGGTAACCGGTCAACTCATTGATGCAAGCGGCGGATCTCACTTATAAAAAAACGGGTTCGAAAGCCTGGCCGATGCCAGGTTTTTGAACCCGTTTTTTTACCAGGGCTTTGCATCCACTCATGTCGTTAATTTCGCATATACGATAAAGAACACCATCATTTCTCCGGCGATTGCATAATTAGGCACATGATAGAGCAAGTCTAGCGCTATAAAACTTCCAATAACCCCTAGTAATATCGCCAAATGATAGGGCTTCAACCGCAGATGTTGATGTCTGTACCGGTGAAAAACCAGAGACGTAGATAAAAAATAAAGCAGCACAGACCCAAATACGAAACCCAGCATGAACGAATAATTTAGTTGTTCCAGATACAACAGCTGGATCGAAGCAGCCAACGTGCTCATGGATAAATAGATGAATAAATGGCCATAAATAATCGTTTGGCCGGCTGTCTGCATCTCTTTGCTTACTTTCTTCTCCACATTCTCGAAATACTGCCACCACATTGCGATAACTAATACACATGTAAAACTGACAAATAAAATAGATGGCAAATTCCAGTTACTGAACTGCAAAACAGCAATGATACTGATCACGGATTCACCAAGCAGAATGAGGGTAAACAAGGCAAAACGTTCCAATAAGTGATGGGTGTGTATGGGTGCTTTTACCAGGTGCCGCCGCCCGATTAAAGGCAGTATCGTATCTACAACGATTCCGGCATACAAAATGACGTATCGGATCCATGAGTCAAAGAACAGCGAACAAGCAGATATCAATATTCCTATCAAAAAGCAAATTCCCAAATATTTAGCGGTCCGCTGCTGATACGCGCTTTTTGCTTTGTGTACCGTAAGATATTGAATGGCTGTCAATGCCCTCGAACCTATATAACCAATAAAAAAAGGAATGTAATATTGATCAAAATTAACGGATAGGCTTGCTGTCATGATTAAAACAAAAAACAGCTGAAGGATGAGGAATATCCTGTGACTGGCGATATCTTGGCCGAACCGATTTATAAAGAGAGTTTGACCCACCCATCCCCACCAGATCGGAATAAAAATCAATACGAATTTACTTAAATATTCAATAGGGATGGCCCCGTGGTCGGCGTGCAGCAAGACATGATTTGCTTTTGAAACGGCTGCTACAAAAAGCAGATCATAAAAAAGCTCCAGCCAGGTAACCTTTTTCTCAACCATAACCGTCAAAACTCCCTCGGGATCTTATTTACTGGAAAAGCAAGCTGCTTCGCCGCGGCCTATGAGAACTGCTCACTTAGGACGCTCCATGGAAAACAGGGAGCCTAGTTTGGCATAATAACTGCCTGCCATCCGACTGACAGGAGCCAATTTGCCCGGATCGATATGTCCGTTCTCATAAATTTCATCCGCGATATGGAAGCGAACAACTCGCCCAATAAGCAAATCGCAAGCGGGCTGTTCGCCGGTACCGCCGATTGGTATCGCTTGTTCCAGCAGGCATTCCATGCGAATTTTGGCCTCTTTCAAACCCGGCACAACAATCGCTTCACTCGCTATCGGCGTGAAACCTGCTCTCGCAACCTCGCTTTCGTCCGGGGGCAAGTTAGCAGCCGTTTCGTTCACTTTATCTATAATCGATTCGTCCGTGATATGGATGACGAAAGCTCCGGTCTCCGTCGCATTCCTTGACGTATCCTTCATTACCCCTTGTTTTCGTTGAACAGACACCGAAATTAGGGGCGGCGCACTGGATACAATCGAAAAGAAACTGAAAGGAGCGGCATTGAGCACCCCTTCCTTGGAAAGCGTAGTCACCAAAGCGATCGGTCTGGGTACGATACTGCCAATCAGCAGCTTATAATTTTCCTGATCGCTTTGAGTGGTTGGATCAATAGATGCCATTAGTTATCCACCGTCACTTTCTATTCTTTTAAAAGATTTGTTCACTCTTGTTTTGCCGTTAATGTTCTCACTTCGATGGGATGCAGGTTCGCTTCGATCTCAGCGCGATGCGGTTCAAACCAGTTTGGCAGCATGAGTTTTTGTCCTAGAGTCTCTGCAGGCTCATCGTTAGCAAATCCAGGTGGATCCGTAGCGATTTCAAATAGTATGCCGCCTGCTTCTCTAAAGTATATCGCATTAAAATATTGGCGGTCTATGACCCGAGTCGGCTGATAGCCGTAATTTTGAACTGTACTTCTCCATTCTTCATGCTGTTCGAAATCTTTCGCACGCCATGCAATATGGTGTACCGTGCCTGCTCCGCCCACGCCGAACTCCATTTTGGCGAGCGGAACGTCGACGACGTTGCCGATTTCTCCTGTGGACCGATAACGGGCATATTCGGCATCCTCATCGACTTTCGTAAATCCGAGTATGTTTTCCAGCGCATCCATCGTTTTGGGCGGGTTGACGCTGAACAGCACGGCGCCTCCAAACCCCTTGATGGCTTTATCGGCCGGAACGCCGCCGAAAGACCAGGTGCTGTTCGCCCCCTCTTCACGTTCGACAAGCTCTAGGCGCAAACCTTCATTATCCTCGAATTGAAGATATTGTTCGGAGAACCGGCTCGTTCTCGTAACCTGAATGCCAAAGCTTTGCAAACGATTGTGCCAAAAATCAAGCAAGTCCGGCGGTATCACATACGAGGTAATGCCCACCTGGCCGCCTCCGATTCGCCCTTTGGGCGAGCCCTGCGCAGGGAAGAAAGTAATGATGGTACCGGGGCTTCCCGCCTCGTTGCCGAAGTACAAATGGTAAACTTCCGGAGCATCGAAATTGACCGTTCTCTTCACTAACCGGAGTCCGAGGATACCGGCATAGAAATCGACGTTTTCCTGCGGATTACCGGCAAAAGCAGTGATATGATGGATACCTGTAGTTTGAAGTGACATATGAAATCCTCCTCTAAAAATCATTATTTAAATTATTTTCAATCGAAGATTCTTAAAATTAAGATATTTTGCAAAATGGAGTTCATTGTTGAACTATTTTGGCCTGTTCTTTTTTTAGTCTTTCAGGAGTCACATCATCTCCATTTGGATCATAAACGGTGACCTGCAAGAGCGTGCTTTTTATAGTACCCCGAAATATTTGGAGGTATTCCTTGCGAAGATCGGTTTGTTCCGTTTTTTCAATTTCAGTTAATCCGACTTCTTTTGCCTTTTTTGAAAGCTGATTAATTCTTTCTAATATTGTAAGCATATTTTTACCTCCTTATTCAAAAAAGTCTTTGGTTGAGATATCTTCAAATCGAATATCTTAATATTAAGATAAAACATTTTCTTATCCATGTCAATACTTAATGCAAAAAAAGAAAAAGTCTGCGGTCCGCCACCAATCTTAATAACTAATCTCGTTATCCGCGACCATGACCGTTGAAGTGCCTGAGCATCTCAATAAAATTTTCAAGTTGGCCGTCATTCCATTCTGAAACGCATTCATAGAACACGGATTCTTTCTCTTTTAGAGCATCCACAGTCTTTTGTCGTCCAAGCTCAGTCAAAGATAATAGTACTCCTCTACGGTCTTCGGGAGAGGGTTCGCTTTTCACATAACCCAAGCGCTTGAGATGATTGACGAGTCGGCTAACCGAACTGCGGTCCATAGCCGTCGATTCCGCTAAAGCTGTGGCACTTGTCGGACCGAATGAATACAACCAACGGACAATAAGGAAAGCCGCGGGTTGCAGTGATGAATCGAAACGTGCTGCAGCTCTGACATTGAGTGCATGCGCGGCGCTAATAAGTGCACTTAGCTGTTCACCCAGCTTCAGTTCCAACTGCACTCTCGCAGTATTTTTATCTTTAGTATGTTCCGCCATAGTTTCCCCCAACAAATATAATTGACATATGTCAAACAAATGAATATAGTTGATATATATCAATTATAAATCTTTTAACTGCTGCCTGTCAAAAAGCTTCGATTCACTATCCAAGCATAAGGAGAATCTTTATGACGACTAACCAAATTATTGTAATTACCGGCGCGACCAGCGGTATTGGACAACTCGCTGCAATTGAATTGGCTAAGCGCGGTGCTCATCTTGTACTAACAGCCAGGAACAAGAATCGGGCCGAGACGACTAGGAACATGCTGAAAGATCTTGCGCCAAAAACAGAAGTGGACTTTTTTTTCGGAGATCTTTCCTTGATGGAGGATGTCAGGCGCATCGGAAATGAGATTAAAGCCGCATACCCCAAGATTGATGTACTAGTGAATAATGCAGGACTGCATGCATTCGAGCAGCGGATAACCTCTGAGGGCTTTGCTGAAATGATAGCCGTAAACTATTTGGCGCAATGGCTATTAACGCAAACATTACAGCAATCTTTGGTGAGGTCCGGAATTGCCAGAATTGTAAATGTTGCTTCTGAAGCATCGCGCAACCATGGTGAACTTAAACTGCCTGAGGATTTGGTCGATACATCTGCTTTTACCATGAGGGAATCGTCAGCGCTTTACGGCAAAACCAAGCTATTTAATATCCTATTTACTGGGGAACTGGCCCGTCAATTATCCGGAACCGGAGTTACTGTTAACGCGCTAAATCCGGGTTTTAATGTAACAGGTCTCGGGCGCGAGCTCCGGTTTGCCGCTATGCTTGAACGCATTTTGAATTTTTTACGTATCGGAGATCCGCGTAGAGGAGCTGACATCATTACACGCTTAGTTGTTGAGTCCAAATACGATGGGGTGACCGGCGGGTATTTCAACGTTGGAAACGGCAGTCCTATTACACCTGTCCACCCCGGCGGAGATACCGCTATGCAAAATAAGCTTTGGAACGATACGAAACAATTGCTGCGACACTATTTTTGAAGATGATACGGTACGGTCGTAATAATCACATCCTTATTCCTAAAAAACCAGGCGCGGAGCAGCAGCGCATTTTGGTTGTGCAGCACATGGTGCCACCATTTCTTGGGGATAAATTGTGGAACAACAATATGAATATGGTCGGGTTTCCCACCCTCCATTTTCTCCATTGTCTGAATGAATCTTGATATTGGTTCGAGAATGGATCGGTACGAGCTTCTCAGAACGACCAATCTGCACGGCTCCCCCCATTCTCCCCATTTTTGTTCCATTTTTTCGATGGATTCATCGTCAAAGCCTACATATACGGCAATGATTTCTGTACCGAGACTTGTCGCAAAAGATAGCGTGTTGTTGACCACGCGATGCACTCCGGAAACGAGTACAATAGTAATAACGCGATGCATAACCGGACGGGTTTCATTTGGATCTATCTTGAGTTCCGCCGCCACTTGATTATAGTGTCGTTTGATCAATATGGATATAGCAACAATTACGGGCAGTACGATCAATACAACCCATGCCCCGCTCACAAATTTGGTGACGGCAAAAATCAACGCAACGAGAACCGTTATTACGGAACCGATTAGATTAATAACAAATTTCACACGCCACTTGGCGCCCTTTACCCTTTTCCAGCGGCGCAATAATCCGATCTGAGCTACAGAGAACGAAATAAAAACGCCAATTGCATATAACGGAATAAGAGCGTTAGTATGGGCACGGAAAGCAACAATGAGCAGAATCGCGAAACCGGCTAAAACTAAAATGCCGTTCGAATAACCTAATCGGTCGCCGCGATTGGTTAGTGCACGTGGTAAATAACCATCAGCTGCAACAATAGCCGCTAACTGTGAAAATCCCGTGAATGTCGAATTCGCAGCTAATATTAACACGACAAATGTAGACCAAATCAGGATTTGGTAAAGAACCCCCCGTCCATAATATACCTCCGCCAACTGGGACAGCATGGTGTTATGCGGATTCGGCGCAATCCCTTGCACATATAAATGATACGCAAAACCGAGCAACGTAACCGCCGTGATAGCGCCTAGGGCAATGTAAGTTTTAATGGCGCTTTTTTGCCGAGGCTCCCGAAAAACCGGCACCGCATTGGAAATCGTTTCAATACCGGTCAATGCCGAGCAGGCAGAGCTGAAAGCTTTTAAAATAAGCAGCGTCGTCAACCCTTGAGGAAACGTGCCAAAGGAAGGCGTAACATCCTGAATAAATCCATGCCGCGCTTCATTCAATAAACCTGAAACAATCAAAAAAAGCATGCAAGCCATGAATACAAATGTAGGCCAGGCAAAAATCTTAGCGGACTCTGCGACTCCGCGTAAATTAATGACAACAAGCACGCATATGCAGATGATGGCAAGTATCGTTTCATAAGGCCCCACCGCCGGATATGCAGAAGAGACCGCTTCTACAGCCGCCGAAACCGAGACGGCAACCGTCAACACATAATCAACGAGCAAAGAGCTCGAAGCAATTAGAGAAGGCACACGATTTTTAAAATTGTCCTTTGCAATAGCATAAGCGCCACCACCGCTCGGATACGCAATGACTCCCATAATATAAGACGTAATGAGAATTGCAAGCAAAACGACCGTTGAAGCCGTGATGGGCAAAATGAACCATCTTGCGGAAGCGCCCAACCCGATCAGTTCCGTTATTCCCGCTTCAGGACCGTAAGCTACCGAAGAGTAAAGGTCCGCGGATAAAATGGGAAGAGCGATCATCCAGAAAAGCTTGGTATGCTGCGCATGAAGTTCTTTCGTTCGCAAAGGCCGACCGATGAAAATTCTCTTCACGCTTGCGAAATTTGAAAACGAATACCACATGGCAATGAAAGCGAGCAAGATAAACACGATCTCAAGCCAAAACACATGATGATGCATGGCAGTAGTACTCCTTTAGTAAGGGATTATTTCCCGAAAATCGGAAAAGTGACATCTTGGCCGAGGATCAAAAGCATTACACATATTGTTTTCCGAGGAGTCACTTTACATACACAGGAAAGCTTTAATAAACAAAAAAAGGAAATCAAGACTTAAAGTCCTGAGTTCCTTTTTTATTTTATGGATTATTTACGGGCTAATGTCCGTCATGTAAAGATCTGCATCTTCGTGAGCGTCAAATCAATCGTTTATCAGTTAGCAGTAAAATAGAAATCGTAACCGGATGTGCTGACAGTACCGGTTGCCGAATAGATTCGGAAAGTGATTTTCTCACCCGGCTTGAGATTCGTAAGAATAAAAGAGTCCTTTTTTCCGACTCCATTATCGTTAACGGCCAACTTGGTTCGGTCTTTGTCTGATCCGTTTATGTACCAGAATGCATCCAAGTTATAGTTTTGCCCGCTAGGAGGAGTCATAGAGGCATTTATAGTTACACTGCTAGAAGTGTTATTGGTATAAACGAACCAATCTACGTCGTCAGCGGATCTTTGGAGCGGAAACGTATAGTGCGTGTTAGGGGCGGCATAAATCGGTGACGATTCAGCGTCACCAAGTCCTTTAACCGCGAATGCGGACTGAGCGGATACAAGTAAGCTTAATACGACAACAGCGGCTGACAAAGACTTTTTAAATTTAAAGTTCATCATTAATAATCACTCCTAGTCTATGATTGTGAACTGGCCAAGAATCACATTCAATAATATACCTTAAATTCTTTTTTTTGTAAAGTATTATCCTCTTTATTGCTATATATCCTAAAAATTGTTATATTAATTAACACAATTTGGATCCCTGGAAGGAATCCGCCCAAGCCTGGAAAGGTATCCTTGAAACGCCTTAAAAGGCATTTCACGCGTGCGGACGCTCGCCGTACGGCTAGAAAAGAAGCACTCCCTTCTTACCGGCGATGAAGACGATAAGAAGCAAGTGCTTCAAGAATACGTGGATCGTGTCATAATCCAGCCGTCCCGCGAAATTGACGCATTTGACACGGAAATCACTTACATGGGTTCCATGTATAGAGACGAAGGGAGTCGAACCCCTGTCCGAAATATCGCCGCTCAGGCATCTACGGGTGGTTGTTACAAGTAGTCATAATTTTGATG
The DNA here is from genome assembly GCF_056120505.1 of Paenibacillus sp. sgz302164. Lineage (NCBI taxonomy): Bacteria > Bacillati > Bacillota > Bacilli > Caryophanales > Paenibacillaceae > Paenibacillus > Paenibacillus sp. sgz302164. The sequence goes on from NZ_JBVYOL010000010.1 coordinate 202,744, forward strand.
TCGACATAACAATGTTCCGAAGAATCAACTTTCATCCGAATGTTCTTCTAGAATACGAGAGATAGTTTCCAATGTATGCAATCCTGTTGCAATATCGACTATAAACTCCACCGCATACTTGCGTTCCATTTGCAAATGGTGTCCATTCAACAGCAAAAACGACTTGGTAACAAGATAGGCTGTCCGCTTATTCCCATTATGAAAACAATGATTTTTGACAAGGGACTCCAGTAAGGCCGCGGCCTTATCAAATAAGGATGGATAAGCATCTTCTCCAAAAATACTTTGCTGGGGCCTATGTACCGCAGATTCCTGTAGACCGTGGTTTTTTACTCCCGCTTGCTCTGCGTCGTTCATTCTTTTCATCATGAAATAGTGTGCCGAGATAACCTCTTCTTTTGTCAGAAATTCCGTCATATCATCTGTCCCTTAAGTCCTCAAGAATACCCTCGTCTTCTTCAAAAACATCAAAGAAAGCTTCTAAAACTTCAGGACGGACATTTTCAGGCAATTTACCTTGCCTTGCTTTTTTCAGCACAATTTCACCACGTTCATTCTCGATGAATTCGATTTCGTCTCCTTGTAAGACATTTAATTTTTCAACAAGACTTTTAGGCAGGCTTATACCCAAGCTGTTTCCCATTCGTCCTATTTTGCGAATCACCCTTCGTTTATCGCTCGTCAACTTGACCACACCTTTTATCAAAATCTTGCTCAAGACATAAAGCAAAAACCCACAAACATCATGCGGTTGTGGATTTACATGGTGTATGTGAGGGGGTATCGAAATCTTTAATTCCCGCGCTCCGTCTCTCTCCACACGTCTCCTAAATGCAAACAAACCGTGGTGTGATAAATCCACAACTCATCGCCGCGCGATGGTTCGGATGTTTGAGGAATTGGCGTGAAGGGAGAGGCCTTATTTTGCAACTGAATAGACCTGCATTTTTACTGCATCAATAACCAAACCGGCCGTTCGGATAAAGTCAAAACCGATGATCCCTTCGATATCTAACCCGTATTCCATATTCCCAATCTCAACCTGAAAATTGTTTATAGAAACACCATCGAAGTGAATCGCATCGAAGTTCTTCGTATATACGTACTCGATTACGCCAACAGCATCTGCTTTAAAGATCGTTCCTGCAGATCCGTATCTAGTAAGACTTTTTCCAATGTCAGTTTCTGTCCGCGAAATTGGACCGTAACTGTAACAAATGGCAAACCAAAACTCTCGTTTAGTTTCATCTTGGCCCCCGTACGCCGACATAACGTTCACGGGCCACTAAAGAGGGACGAGACGTATGAAAGAAGCAGTATTCACGTTGAGGGTCCTGCTTATGCAACTCGTAGTATCGGCGCATCGCTGACGTTGAATCATCAAATCTATCAACGACAACCACTTCTTCAATGTAACGATTGCCATCCATAGAGTGTGCTTTTGTTGCTTCAAGAACTACCCATTCATTCGGAAATCGGTCCTGCACTTCTTCCCAGCGCATCCCATCACCCCCAGGCTTTCATAGATAATTAAATTATAACATAAACAAAACTCGACTGGACAAGATGCCCAAATCGAGTCGTTTCACAGGCTTTGCGCGATTTGAATCGTATTCATGTTAACGAGTTCCTCTGTAAATCGAAGTTCCTCCACCATAACAAAGAGTTACCGACACCTTTACGTCAGTAACTCTTCATTGTAATCCTATACTGTCACACCGTGATACAACTCATCGGGATGTTTCGTCCGGCAAGGCGTTCCGCTTTAGTGGGCAAGGAAAGTGGCGCCGCGGGATCTCGTTACAACTGCTCTACGCGCCGCGTTTCCTCCTCCACGCTTGTAAAAGAGATGCTCTCGCGGATTCTCGTAAAATCCTCGCAGCCGAAAATCAGGATCAGCGATATCAGATACTTCCGGTTGCGTTCCAGCGTCTTTTTACTGACGTTGATCTCTTTGGTCATTGCCTTCAAGGGAAGCTTCTTTTTTTGAAAAAGATCGTTCAGCCACTCCCGGTTGTTGCAAAAATAGCGGGCAATCCGCACCAGCATTTGCCGGGTATCCCGGTGGCTGGGCATGATATTTTCCAGTTCCCGAAGACAAATGCCGAATTCCTGGAGCCTTTCATCGTAGCTGACCAATTCCTCCGCCAGCGCCGCGGCTCGTTCCTGCCTTTCAAAAGCATCCAGCGAGCTTACCTTATCTGCAATGTACAGCATTTCCTCTTCGTCTTTCCAGTCGGCTTCGTTTTGGGAAATTTTGATTTTTTTCCGAAAATCATCGATCAATCGTCTGCGAATCATAAGAAAAGCGAAATTATTAAATGTTTTTCCATACTCCGTACGGTATCGATCGACAGCTTCATTGAAAGCGATCAAACCTATACTTGCTTCATCATCATTCCATCCAATTCGGCGCCTGCAGACGTGTTTGACAACCTTCAATATAAAGGGCCGGTATTGACCGATCAGAGCCGACCGTGCCTGCTCATCGCCGCTGCGAATCTGCGGCAAGCATTCTTCAGATAAGTTGTTCATCTGGCAACCACTTTCCAATTTGTAATCACTTCATTAATTAGCTGTCGGCTCGGTTCCCCAGACAAGTACGCCATTTTGATACAACGTAACTTTCGTATGATCGGCATATGAATTTTGCGTGCCTTTATACGAGTAATCGTTACTTTCGTTATAGTTCGACCAGTCTGTTTTATTAATACGGGTTTGAATTTCGCCCGTGCTGCCCCCAGGTGCTAACACGCCTGCATTCGAATTGAAGCTGACTTCCAAATAATAATCAGCGCCGGCTACAGCTTTGTCCATTTTAACCAGCTTGCCGTTCAGCTTCGAGCAGCTCAGCGTCGCATAGTCGCAGTTGAATGTCTGCGCGCGGTCGCCGTCGATCGTATAGTAATAGCGAATCGTCAACTCACTGATCGGTACGGAAGTTGTCCCTTTGTTTAAAATTTGGAAGTGCGGCTTGAAGTGATTGTCGTTCACACTTGTATCCAGTGTGCGATACTGGAGCACCAGTCCGGTTGTCGGCTGCTGAACATCCGGTTTCGGCGCTGCGCTGACTATGTTCGAAAGCGTTTGGCCTGCATCGTTTTTCGCTACGACTTGGTAATAGTATGTCGTGCCTGCCGTCACCGCCGTATCTGTGTAGGTGATTCCGGTTACTCCGCTCGCTACCATCGTGAACGTGCCGTTTGCAGCCGTCGAACGCTTCACTTCATAGTTTGCCGCATTCGCCGATGCTGTCCAGCTCAGGTTTACTTTCGCCGTTTCGCCCGCTGCGCTCAGCGTGAAGCTGCCCGGTACCGGCGGCTGCTCGGAGATGCCATACGTTTTTAAGTTGGTCGGGAGCTTCTCCAACGTAATAACGTTCGGATGATTATATACTTTTTTCAGATGCTCAAGACTGTTTTGTTTGCCGTCTCTCAGGAAATCCCCGTACCATGTAGCGAACCAGCTCCAATGAGCTTGATACGCCTTCATCAGATCAGGGTCCGGGATAGGTCCGTTTTCGCTCATGGCAACTAACTTTTTGTCCTTGCCCAATGTAACCAGGTCTTCATATTTTGCAATTTGCGGACTGTAGTCGCCTGCTTGCGGATAAGAGTCAAAGCTCAAAACATCCACATAGGCGTCTCCCGGATACCAGTCGGGGGAAACAGAATTCCAGACCCAGATCAGATTGTTCAATTTGTGCACATTTGTCAAACGATCGTGAAGCAAAATATACAATTTTTTGACAGGCTCAGGACCTTTAGCGCCCCACCAGAACCATTTGCCTTCCGCTTCGTGCAAAGGACGGAACAGGACAGGTACTTTCGCATCCTGCAATTTCTTCAACTGCTCCGCAATCACATCGATGTCGCGAATAAGCAGTTTATAATCTTCAGACTCCGGATTATTCATCGCATATTCGATATCGAATGTAGTCGAATCGGTATAGAAGCCTCTCCACCATTCTTTTCCCGGCGTATCGATAAGACCTTTCGGCGCGTTCCAGTGCCATGCAAAGGTAACAATGCCCCCTTGCTTATCCCACTCAATCGCTTTTTCCGTCTCTGTGGAACGAAGACCGTGTTCCGCTCTGCTTGGCGAATAGTCGATCAGGTCAAGCGCCGCAATAGCCGGCTTTTTACCTACATTTGCTTGAAGCCAGTCGATCTCAGTCATTTCCTCTTGACCGGAAAGGATGTTCTTGCCGTATTGATCAACGAGGTAGTTCATCAATGCTCTTGCTTCCACCGTCGCGTTCGGATTGGTGAGCGATTTGGTTACCGCATGCGGCGGACGGTCGGTGGCAGGCTCCAGCTTGACGTAGTCGATGTCATACCATCCCCAGCCCGTTTCAAAACCGATCGTATTCGCCCCCGCATTCAGCAGCAGCTTACCTCCGGAAGTTTCTTTGAAATCAGCCGTTTTCCAAAGCACCAGCTCGCCTGACGCATTGCCGTTTAAGGAGAAATTCGTGCGTTTGTCATCATAAGGAGAACGGTAGCCGATTGTAAGATTGTACAAACCTGCCGCCTCAGCCTGGATCGTCATCGTCAGCGAATCCCCTGGGTTATGGAAATTAGTTACGTAACCGGTACCGGAGAAGCCGGTCCCGCTGGATGACACAATAGTTCCCTTCAGTGTGCCGTTTTCGGCTTCATAGCGAACCGGGCCGTTTACAGGCGCCTGCGGAACCGCATTCACGGCATTGGAATCGCTCGTTCCCGCACTGTTGCTTGCGGTTACTTTGTAATAGTAAGAAGTGCCGTTCGTTACGTTGGTATCCGTATAAGACGTTGCGGTCAAGTTGGACGCTACAGCAGTAAACGGACCGCTTGCAGCCGTTGCCCGCTGTACGCTGTAACCTGCAGCTCCGCTGGAAACGCCCCAGGACAAAGCGACTTTCCCATCGCCGGCCTCGGCTTTCAGCGTGAAGCTTCCAGGAACTTGCACAGGCGTATCATTGCCGGCAGTCAACACAATGTGATAAGCCGTCAAAGGCGGCACTGTATAGGTAAAGCGGTTGCCTGCAATTTGCGCGATCGGCGCCGCTTCCTTCAATTGCGAGCTTGTTCCGTCGAAGCCCCAAACTTTACCGGAGCCGTAAGTCGTTCCGCCGGAAAGATTGAATTGGGCGTCTAATGCGCTGTCCATGCTTTTATTCATGACAACGAGGTGCAGCTCTTTGTTGGATGCATCCGTTACGGAAGCATGCACCGAACTGTTGACAATATCCGACGTTTGCGCGTTAACGCTGATATCGCCGAAAGCAGAACGATTTCCGTCATAGTTTCGGTAAAGCTTGTAAGCGGCGCTAACGTAGTTGTTGGCATCCTTTAACTTCCAGAAGTTTGCCATATAGACGCCGTTTTTGCCGAAAATGCCCAACACATCGGCCATAGCGATACCGCCGGAAATATCGGCTTCGCCGCCGTAGTTAAACTCGGTCAAAGCCAGTTTCGTTCCGGGGTAATACTTGTCCACCGACTGCTTCAATCGAGGCAGCAAAGGCAAAAATTCGCTATTCCATTGAGCGATCCAGCTATCTTCCTTGTAGGTCGGATCCCACAAAGTACGAGGCGCCTGCATTCTGGCTTTCTTCGTCTCGTCGTTGCCTACCTCATTCGTAATTCGTATGCCTCCGCCCATCGCTTCGGGATACCAGTGCACATCGAAGACATCCAGCAATCTCTTGCCTTCGGCTGCCGAACTGAGGCGCATTTGATACAGGTAATAGTCCACGAACCAGCTGTAGCTGCCTTTTACGGAGTCCCAGTCAGGTGCGGTTTGAAGATCTTTATAGGCGCCAAATCCGTAAAGAACCGGGCCAAAAATTTCCGCGCCCGCGTCGACCGCTTTAACGGCTTTGGATAAGCTTACCGCCCGGTCTACCAACTCTTTCGCCCCGACCTTGTCGCCGTGAATGCGCGGATGCGTATGCGACCAAAGGGCAGGCTCATTGTCGAGTGAATACCCTTTCACGCCCGTCGTTGTTGAAGAAGCGCCGTATTTCTTCACCAAAAAGTTGACGAATTCATCCGCATAAACCTTATTGTCATTCAAATCGGGCTGCAGCTGGAACGGCGCATTTTTGGCGTTTACAACCTGATCCCAACGAGCGGAAGGGGCCTTTTCGCTTTCCTGCACACTTCCGTTTCCATCCTTGGCCACATAACCGGCCATCGGCAGCGTAACTAAAGAATAGGCGCCAAGCTTCAGCGATTGGTCATGAAACGAAGTCGTCACCGCTCCAGGCTTGTCGCAGTCGGATTTTGTCAAGCCGCTAACGGTGCATAAATAGTTATCGCTGGATTGCTGCCAATCGCTTCCCGCATTGGACATATTGTTTTCCCAGTTGTAGCCGGTCAGCCGATTTCCGCCAAGCCGTCTGGCGGCCATATTTTCATCCCCTGCCAAATCCTGATTCGTACCGTATATGTAAGGGCTAATAGGATTCCGATCCTTGGACGTATCGACTTGAATGGTGACATTTTTTGCCGTTTGGCCGTAAACGACAGTTTGAGCCGGTAGTGCGCCCCCCACTGTAACCGCACATGCCATGACGACAGGCAGCCATTTGGAACGTTTGGACAAAATAACACTATTACTATTTCTTTCCTTCATGTTACTTTCCTCCCTTCAATTTGAAAAGAGCGACACCCATACGGGTGCCGCTCCGTCAGGCTTTAAGGCTCCTGACCCCAAACGAGCTTATCGTTCTGGTACAGCGTCACCTTACTCCAATCCGCAAATTGGTTCTTTGTAGGATCATAGGAGTAGTCATCTGCCACATTATAGTTCGTCCAGTCGTTTTTGTTGATGCGCGTTTGAATTTCGCCGGTCGAAGCTCCGGCAGCCAACGTGCCTGCATCCGAATTGAATGTAACCTCCAGGTAGGAGTCCGCACCGGCTTTAGGGCTGCCCAGCTTCGTAAAGCTGCCTGAAAGCTTCGAGCATCCGACTTGTGCATAGTCGCAGTTGAATGTTTGAGCGCGGTCGCCGTCAACTGTGAAGTAATAGCGGAGTTTCAAACCGCTCAGCGATACAGGCGTCGCGCCTTTATTAACAACTTGGAAAAGAGGTCTAAATTGGTTCGTGTTTGCATTCGTATCAGCCGTACGGTACTGAACCACAAGATTGCTGTTCGTGTTTCCTGGGTCCGTAGGCTGCAGCGCCGCGCTGATCGCGTTGGAATCTTTGCTTCCGGCACTGTTTTTAGCCGTTACTTGGTAGTAATAAGTGGTTCCCGCAGTTGCTGTCGTATCCGTGAAAGCATTGCCCGTCACATTGGCGATCGCTGCGAAAGGACCATTCGCGGATGTTCCGCGCTTCACTTCATACTGTGTCGCGTTAGCCGATGGCGTCCAGCTCAAATCGATTTTCGCAGTATCACTTGTGCCGCTAAGCGTAAAGCTTCCAGGCGCTTGAACGACCGGTCCGGGGTCGGTAGAGCCCCCGCCTTGCGGAATTACAGACACTGGAGCCGAATTTGCGCTTTCGCCTGCCGCATTCACGGAACTGATCACATAGTAATAAGCAACTCCGCTAACTACATTCGTATCGATATAGCTAGTCGTTTTCAAATCACCGGCAATTGTCGTGTAAGGACCCGCTTCGCTTAAAGCGCGTTTAACATTATAGCTGGTCGCGCCAGGAATCGAATTCCAGCTCAGTTTAACTTCGAGTTTGGCTTCTACGCCGGTAGGAACGCCTGGTTTCTCGCCTGGCTGCGGATTCGGAGTTTCAGCGTTTACGATCAAACGGTCGAATTCCGCATAGGCAGTTGCGATATCAACTTGCGACCAGAAACGGTGGTACGTGTAAGTTGGCACGCCATTTTCCCATTTTTTAGTCGTTTGGTTGTACGATTTGTTGTAAAGATCGACAAGGCTCGACCATTGCGGGTCGTTTTTAATTTTCGGATACAGATCGGAGTAGCTGATGTATACGCCGTTTCCGCCTTTAGAAGAATCGGAAGGTACGCCTGCGTTGCCCGGAATTGTGTTTCCTTGGCCGTATTTACCGCTCCAGCCGTTAGGAACATAAATCTCTTTGGTAAAGAAACGAGCGTAGTCTTCACGTTTTTCCGGAAGGACAATTCCCTTGCCGTCGTTAAACTTCCAAGAAACATCCAGCAGTTGTTGAGCCAGATCTTTAGCTTTAGTACCGAGATCGCTGTAAGCGCCTTTTTCCGCTTTCGTTCCCGCCGCGAAGAACGTCAACGCTTTGGCATAGCTTCCAAGTACGCCAACGTCTTGGCCCGGATCTTTTGCAATTGCACGGAAATTCGGGTTGTTCGTGTAAGAAGAGAAGCCTTTCCAAGTGTCCGGCTGACCTGCCCACTCTTCTCCGCCCGGAATCCAGAATTGACCTGGATCGTCAACCGTCGCAACAGCCGGATTGGCACCGCCCATGATGCGTTTGCCGGTTGCGTCGAGGTAGTATCCTTCGCTGTCCGTTACCGGCTTCTTGTTCACAAACGTGTAATCAATGGCCCAATCGATCCATTTTTCAACAATCGTTTTGGCCATTTTGAAGTTCTCGGAGTTCGTCTCTCCATTGGAGGCCATGATGTAGTACAGCTCTGCTATACGTTCAACCGGCCAAGCCTGCATACCGAACCATTTGTTGGACGGAGGGTCCATATACACAGGGGCTTCCTGATAAGCCATATCGTAGAACGTGCTTACGCCGCTCGGATATTTGCTGTAGTCGCCGTTCCAACTGTTCGTTGCGCCGCCGCCGATCGCGCCGTCAGCCGAGGACAGCCATGTATAGAACTCAAGCTGGCGTTTCAGGGACGTATCCCAGTCTTGCTTGCCTGTTGCCGATTTCGGATTCAATCCGCCCTCAGGCTGCGATAATGCGTAAGCCGCTACTACGTTCTGGTAGCCTTGGTGCGCATGGCTCGCGCCAATCCGCCAAGCCCAGTTGCCGCCTTCCAGGCCGCCGCCCCAAGCTGTGTACCAGGACATCAGATAGTGGCTGGCTTCCTTGCCGTTTCCAGGCGTAGGATTGCCGTTAGCTCCGCTGCCGATTTTTTGGAAGTACTTATCGTACATGCCGTAACGAAGGTAGTCACCCATCTTCTTGGCTTTATCCAAATATTTGGTATTGTTATAACCTAATTCCTTAGCCCAGAACATCGCTTGAACGGCGCGCGCATCGGCGTCCGTAGCGTTCGTATAGCGCCACTGCTTGGCAGGAGCCTTATTTTCGTTCGTGAACAAGGACATGAAGCCTTCTCCCTGTTTACCGAACGTTTGGTTGTCTTGGGATGGATGAGTAATCGCTTCCCATACGGACTCCTGCTCGCCCCGTTGGAACGTATTGACGTACGAAGCCGTATGGGACGGATTCAGCAGGTTGCCGAAGCCGGTCCAGTTGTCAACGTCAACCAGCCAATGCATCAAATAAGTTTCGTTGTTTCCGTAAGCCGCCTTCAACTCGGCATCCAGCGGATCGCGGCCCGCTTGATAACGGCCGTTCAAATCGCTCGGATATTGGTCAGGCTGTTTTTTCTCCGCCGCGTAAGTCGCAGGGCTATTCGGATTGTAGTTCGATATCGTCGGCTGCTCTTTGCTGCTTGGCAAAATATAAGTCTCCATGTTATCCCAAGCCGCTTCGAGCTTCGACCAGTCTCCTGTGTAATGACCGTACAAAGTTTCCAGCCAGAACCAGTAGCTGTAAGTCTCGGAAGTCGTCATATGCCCGTAAGCAGGCGCCTCGCTCATCAGGGTTTCAACAGAATGATAAGGAACCCCTTCGGCGGAAAAGTAACCGCTTTTCGGATCTTTGATCTGGTTGTACAATTGCAGGAAACGCTCTTTATTCATAGAATCGGATGCTGCCTGGACGGAAACATCCGTAGCGGCTGCGGCGTGCAGCGTTTCCGGCGCTACGCCTGTCACGCCTGCAAACATGGATACGGCCAGCGTTGCGATCATAGAGATCGAGCCGTATTTTTTCTTCAAATCGGAATACATTAATTTCTCATCCTCCCAGATAGTTTAACGAAGTAAGATAGGAAACCGGCCATCCCTCCTTTTGATTTCTGCATCATTAAGTTCAACGAATACAACTAAGACTTACGGCTTTTGAAAAGAGTTAATGGCTCTTCTCTCTGGCCCAGCCTCGCCTTGGCCCCTTGCTTCGGCGGACTGCGCCGTTTTATCCGGACAAGTCTTCTAAACCGCATCTGCCTGAACCCAAAAATATGGCAGGAATAGCAGTTCACCTGCACATCTTTCTGCAAAGTTGTTCCAGTAATGTCACCACCTTTCTCTGAAACCGGACAAATTTCGACAGGGTATCTATTTATACGAAGGAAAATAACGCTTTCTGTCCGTCCTACTTCATATTTTTACATATTATGACTTTTCATCACTCTTTCCCCGCTGGATACAGAACTTATGAACTGCATAAAAGTTGGTCGGCCAAAAGGCTGATAAGCCGTTAAAAGTAACACTCCCATGTGGAGGATTGCTTTATTACTGGTGGTAGTTCTGATAAGCACTACGGGTTGCAAACAGCTCCGACGCCCGCAAAACCTGCAATTGTGCAGGCTTTTTCGAAGAAATCGGCTCTTTTGAAGGAAATGCCTGCAATTGTGCAGGAATTTCCAAGCACGATTGGGCTGGGTGGGAATTTTTAGTGAAAAGCCTGCAGATTTGCAGGAATATTTCGCGGCGAGCATACGAAGGAGCAAAAAGCTGCACTTTTGCAGGCTTTCTGCTCCTTGCCAAGCAGCCCCTCCAATTCCAGCAACAGGGATTTTCAGCGCTCTCCAAAACTTCGTTCGTGACTGCTACGTTCGCCAAACATGCTGACATCCTTGCCTGAATCCCAAATGATGTGTTGAAAGCTCTCTCTCCCTTGTACGGTAATAAAAGTGCCCGGTAACTTGATGTCCCAAGTCCCAGGCACTTTTTCTATTTCAGCGGATATGTAAACCGGTACTCGCCCGGGACGAGTTCCAACTTGACACCATCACCCATTTGATTATACGCGATGCTGCCGTCTCCTGATGCGAGCGGATGACCATCTAGGGTAACCGTCCCCGCATTCGCACCAGGCAGTATGGCCTCGGCGGTCGTGTTCGGTGCGATGGCGATGTCCACATATACGGCACCGGCGGTTTTGTCCCGCTCCCAACCGGAGCGGATGTTGCCGTACGGCGAGCGTAAAGCCGCCTTCGCATACGACAGTCCCTCCACGAAATGCGGGCGGATGAGCGTCCGCTTATAGCCCGGCTCCGCCTCGTCCGTATCGATACCGGCCACGACCCGATACAACCAGTCGCCGATTGAACCATACGCATAATGGTTGAACGAGTTCATGTCATCGCTCCAAAACGAGCCGTCTTCCTTGATGCTATCCCAGTGTTCCCAAATCGTCGTAGCTCCTTGGGTGACCGAATACAGCCAGGACGGATACGATTTCTGCAGAACGAGCTTCGCCGCAACGTCATGATACCCATTCTCTGACAGCACGAGGCACAAATACGGGGTACCGACAAAGCCCGTCGTCAGGTGGAATTGGTTCTCCTCGATCATATGGGCCAGTTCACGAGCCGTCCGCTCCTTCACCGGACCATCGACTAGACCGAACATGAGCGCAAGTACATGTGCCGTCTGCGTCGGAGCGGCGATCCGCCCGAGAGGCGTAACGAACTCTCGGTTGAACTCGGCGACGACCGACGCATGCAGACGGTCGTATGCTATTGCATCTTCTTGCTTGCCGAGAACACTCGCGGCTTTCGCGAGCAGCTTGGTTGAATAAGCGTAAAAAGCGGTCGCGATCAAATCGCGCGGCGTCGCGCCGATGCAGCCGTTTCCATGGGCATCGAGCCCGAGCCAATCGCCGAAGTGGAAACCGGTGTTCCACAGCCGCTCATTGTCCCCTTGCGCCCGTATGTATTCCACCCACGCCTTCATACTATCGTATTGTTCCTCCAGGATTCTCAAGTCTCCGTAGCATAAATAGATGGTCCACGGACAAATGACGGCCGCATCCCCCCAAGCGGCGGAGGAGTGGTCGGTCTCGTTCAGCACGTGCGGAATGACAAAAGGCACGCCGCCATTGGCAAGCTGGTCCGCCTTCAAATCTTTCAACCACTTCGCGAAGAAAGACGCCACATTCGCCATGAACGCCGCCGTCCGGACGAACGCCTGAGCGTCGCCCGTCCAGCCAAGCCGCTCATCCCTCTGCGGACAGTCGGTAGGGACATCGAGGAAATTGCCCTTCTGCCCCCATGCGATGTTGCTTTGCAACTGGTTGAGCAGCGGATCCGAGCACGTAAACGAGCCGGTCGGCTCCAAATCCGAATGGAGCACCCGGCCGACAAACCGGTTCGTTGTCACTTCACCCGGATACCCTTCGACTTTGATGTACCGGAAGCCTTGGAACGTAAAGATCGGCCCGTACGTCTCCGTACCGCCGCCGCGACATACATACGAAACGGTTTGCTTTGCCTGTCGCAGATTGCCAACATAAAAGTTGCCGTCTTTGTCGAGCACCTCCGCGTGCTGCAGCGTTACGGTTGTCCCCGCTTCACCGCTTACAGCAAACCGAATCCGGCCGACCATGTTTTGCCCCATGTCCAGCACGGTTTCTCCCTTCGGCGTACGGATGACCTCAATCGGCTCAACCTCTTGAATGACGCGTACCGGTTCGTTCTCCTGCGCGAGCAAAATCGATTTCGGATGGTCGATCAAAGTCACGCCCCGCCAGCCGGAAGCTTCGAAACCTGCCTCGCTCCAGCCTCGCTGCTCAAGACGGGCGTCGTAAGTTTCCCCATGATACAGCTCGGACATGCGAATCGGCCCCTCGGTCGTCGAACGCCACGACGAATCGGACTCAACCAAGTCCTCCGTACCGTCCTCGTACCGCACGTGAAGCTGGACGAGCGCTGCCCGGCGGTCGCCGAAAAAGTTCCGCCGATCCGCCCAGGCGAGATTGCCACGGTACCAGCCATTGCCGATCATGACGCCGATCACGTTGTCGCCTTCTTGAAGCTGCGCGGTCACGTCATAAGTCTGATACTGCAATCGCTGCCGGTAGCTGGTCCAGCCAGGCGTCATCTGCCAGTCGCCCGTCCGGGAGCCGTTTACCTGCAATTCGTACACACCGAGCGCGGTAGCGTACAAGCGCGCTGACGCCGGTTTGCTGCGCAGCCGAAAAGCACGGCGCAGCAGCAAAGCCGGCTCGGTATCCGGCGTCTCCTCCTCCGCCGTGATCCAGCTTGCGCACCAGCCGTCGGGACCAAGCAGTCCTGTTTCCCAGTAAGCGGCTGCGCTCCACGCCGACTCTCGGCCGTCGCCGTCCCATACCTGCACCCGATAGTAATAACGAGTCCGCGGCTCAATCGCCGGACCTTCGTACTCGATGAGCACGGACCGGTCGCTATCTTTGCGCCCCGTGTCCCAAATCGGTTCCGTGAAGCTTGCAGCCTTCGCTACCTGCAGCCTGTACGCCGTTTGCCGCACCCCGCGCGCCGCCGCCTCAAGCCGCCAGCTGAACCGAGGCCGCAGGACGTCAATCCCGATCGGATTCGTTCGATATTCGCATTGAAGCGCCGCGATCTTGATCTGTTCCTTCTGCCCCATAGTAAAACTCCCCCTTTTGCATCAAGACGTCTTTGGATCATGAAAATTTGTAGCGGTGAGTCGAAATTTGTAATGTCCGGAGCCAACGTTTACAATAACTGCTTCATGGTCGGAGGTCGCCCGGCACATACGAATTCCCGGAGCTTCTGAAATGAAGATCCCATTACGCCAAATAACCGTCTGTGATTCAAACAATTCCCCTCTTCGGCAATCCAAGGGTAGTATAATGATTGCTTCTTCCGTACCGACCGGAATCATTACCGTCACAACGAGACCGCCAGATTCCTTCTGCCATTTGACATCCACGATTCCTGTTACGGCAGGAACCTTGCCTTCGGCAAAATTCAGGTCATCAGGAATAAACGGCTGAACAAGAATATGCCGGAAGCCCGGTGACAAGGAACGGATCCCTACAATATATTCTACGAATAATCGGGCCGGGTAAGCGTTCCAAGCATGACAATGGGATTCAATGTCTTCAAAACCTTCCCACATCGTCCTTGCTCCCCGGCTAACCATATAACCCCAGCCCGGATATTCCGTCCGGTGAATCAACCGCCATGCCGCATTGCCTTCTCCGTTGTCGAATAACACGCGCAACAGGTTCAAAGCAAGCAGCGTCCTGCAATCTAAACCTTGTTCCACGATAGTTCGCAGTAATTCCCGACGATCCCGGGCAGGCACCAATTCATATTGCAGAGCAATGACTTGGGTGCCTTGATGACTTTCATTCGAACCATAACTGTCGATAAACCTCCTCGTATCCACATTATATAAATGTCGAACAATAGCGTCTCTCAGCTTTTTTGCCTGCCGCCGGAATCTCTGCGCCTCTTCCCGTTTATCCAGCACAATCGCCATTTCTTCCATCAGGGTGGTCGCATGGTACAGCTTGCAGTTTTGTACCGTCAAATACGTTCCGCTTTGATCAATATTGGGGTAGGGCCAGTCGCTAATGTGCCATCCCTTCCCTTTAGGCAAGAGACCCACAGTGACGTCGATCTTGTCGAGGTAACTATGAAGCATCGCAGCGGCCGGACTGTAATACTTCTCGATCAATTGGCTATCCCCATAGAAATCATACAATTTCCAGAGCAGCGTACAGAAATGCAAATCCCACTCCGGTATCTGAATATGAAAATCCGGATGCAAATAATTGGATGGAAATACGAAAGGAAACGTTCCGTCTTCCAATGAAGAATCCGCGAAATCGGCCAGCACCTTCGACAAGACGTGGTAGGAACGAAAGTTGTAAAGCAGCGTTTCAGCCTGCAGGTCAGAGTCGGCCAAATATTGCGCCTGCTCCCGGTGAGGACAGTCAACCACCTGACCCAAAACATTATTTTTTTGGGTTTGTATGCACGCCTCATAAATTTGATTCAACAATGGAGAGGAGGACGCAAAGCTTCCTTCATGGGGCAATGCCGTATGAGCACAAACAATTTGCAGGTTGTCTGGCGTAAGCCAATCCGGATACCCCGTCACTTCCACATACCGAAACGCCTTGTACGAAAAATTCGGTTCCCACTGCTCCAACGTTTCCCCTCTCATCGTATACTGGTCGAAATAGTACTCCGAGGTTTCATTGCATACGTTGTGGCGTACACATCCCGATTCCTCTAAGTCTTCGGAGTATCTCATCCGCACCGTTACACCCTGATGGCCGGAAACGATCAATCTGGGCCAGCCGGATACGATTTTCCCCGCATCGAATACCTGTATGCCAATTGTTTGCAAGCCTGCTGCCTTGGGTACGATGACCTCCTCGATAGTGCCTTCCGCAATGCTCTGCGACTTCATCACCCAGTTGTCACTGTTTAGCTGAGCAACCGCTGCCTTGCTGCAACTGATTGCCCGGAAGCCCGGATAATGCCAGCCTGATTCCAGTTTTCGCGCGTCATAGTCCTCAACTGCGGAGATACGCCGGTTTTGCTGAAAGGGAGTGCCTATTTTGTGCGGGATGTCCTGAAGGACATCCCATGATTCATCTGTACAGAGCGTTTCAGAGAAGTGATTTCCATATTCGATTTCCAATTGAAGACGAAACCCCGGAAGCCCGTTTACATAATTTTGCCCATCCCCGCCCAAGTAATGAACTGCGGCCGACAAGCAGTTATCGGCTTTTTGCAAATGAGAAGTGATGTCGTAGGCCAAATAATATTTGGAGCGTACAGGTTCCGAAGGGGCAGGCGAATTGTAGCCTCCCAGTTTGTTGCCATTGATGTATAAGTGATAATAATGATGGGCTGAAACAAACAGCATCGCCCGCTTCGGCGGCCCTTGAAGACAAAATTCCTTGCGAAAGTAAGCGAAATCATTAATTTGTACGCTACCAGCTTTCCAAATCCATATCGCCTTCCAATCGCTTTGGTGGAGCAACCCGGTATCCAACCACGCAGTTTCCTCCTTAGCCGTACCATTGTTCTGATCCCATATCTGCAGTTTCCACCAATAGCGCTTATTGCTCTCCAGGGGAAAGGAACCGCTCGCAAGATGAAATAATTCGTTCGAATTCACCTTGCCGCTGTCCCAAATATCTCCGATCCCAGTGCTTAGAAGCTCTTTAGAGGAAAATAGCAGAATGCGGTACGAACTCTGGGATTGGTCCCTTTCATCGCTTTCGAGACGCCAAGAGAACCGGAGCGGCTGATTGTCAACACCCAAGGGAGTATCAAGCCCATTTACTAGCATTTCGCGAATTATAATGCTGCATTCGGTCATCGTTCTTCTCCATATATAGCTAATATCCCGCCGGCAAAGCAAACAATCGTCCTTCCCCTGGCAGCAATGTAAGGTTCAATACGCCTGTATTCACGTTATATCCCGGGACGCTGACTTCCAAACCGGTGGTTTTGGAGATTTCAGTCAGTCCTTGCGGTTTGGGGTTGAAGTTGAAATTGAGCGTTTTGCTATTAACATAATCTCTATTCATGAGCATGACGTATTTTCGGCCGCTCGCATTCGTAAAATACCCTTCAATAACAGGTTGAGTGTTATCTGCAGGTTGGACAAAAAACGTCGACGGAATCGGCGATGCGCCTGCCGGAAGTGTGCCCGAATGGTAGACCCCTAATGACGTCAGACCGGTTAAGGTCGGGCCTAAGTGCAAGAGCTCCGAATTGAAATTTTGCGCCCAGGCATAGGAAGCCGTTGGCGAACCGTTAGCTGAAGCGAGGGCATCATGAAACTCCGACGAGTTAGGCAAAGCATAGGTAAAATAAATAATTCCCTTCGCGCCGTAAACAAGATTCGCATATATATCGTATCTCATTTCATTTTGGTTCGGAGATCGCAAAGATCCTGTGATTCCTACGGATTGGATATACGACCAGAAATCAACCTTCCCCAGCAAAGCTTGTTTGCGAATGATCTCCAGATTTTGATAAAAGCCGCTATTGACGGAGCCATTCTCAGGGAATGGATAGTGATCGAAAACCAACACATCCGGATTGGTCGTTAAATGCCGATATACATAGTCCTCGTAGGTTCCAAACTGGATATTTTGATTGACCGTAAACCAAAAGTCCGCATTGATCGCACTCCCGCCAACATAAGCGGTACCGTCAAACCAATCATCCCCGATATTGGATCGTACGACCCATCCGACGGAGTTATCGCCGCCGCCCCCGTGGGAAAGCTCCCAATAATACTGCGTATTACCACTAACAGCAGCGTTCAACGTAAATTGAGGCCATGCTGTCGAAGAGCCGTTTAGTGTATTGGAAGCCAATAAAGTTGTTTTAGCCGGAGAGTTCCACAGCGACAATGTTAAAGGCTCGGTTGAGGACCATTGGTTTGGATCGATGTACAGCTGAATGGTTTGAATAGAGGTTTGCCCCGGTTTCGTTTTAAACGTTTGACCTAATGGCGAACCCGGCTTTACGTAGCTGCCATCGAATTTGTCAACACCCATCTGGCTTGTTGAGGCATAAGTCGGCAGCAGATTAACAAATGTCATATGATTGGGATCGTACGTATTCAGGACGCTGCTTGTGTTTTTAATGCGCTGCATCATGGCGGCAGAAGGCTCATCGTACACGTTGTACCCCAGAACGCCGGCATTCGAACTATAATGCTGCGCAATGCTTTGCAGATCGGCGGTATTCGGCTGCCCTCCATCGTTATAAACGAGTTTGGCAAGCGCCACATTGAAATAGAGATCAGTCGTGCCCGCAGCACCGTTCCGAAACATTTGTCCCTCAGAATAGCTGTCCGCGGCGCTAGTCACGACCCACCCGACATTGGTGGGACTGTTGCTGGTCAATTCCATGTAATAAGACTTATTCCCTTGATAAAAGCCATATAAATTGAAGACCGGATAAAACGTAGTAACGGGACCCGTTATGGAAGAGGAACTCAGCAAATTCGTCTTGCTTGGGGAATCATACACGCTTAAAGTAAGCGTTATACCCGATGGCCAGTTGTTCTTGTCGATATAGAGTTGAATGCTTCTCAGTTCCCAATCGGTACCGGCCGGCAAAGTGAACGTTTGCCCTAAATTGTTCGAACTATTTACAAAATATCCGCTTCCCGTTGCCGTCTGGGAAATCTGCGTTTTCGTATACATGATCCGCTCGTCATTCACGAGCATTTTCAAGCCATGGCTTGCAGCTTTGGTTAAAGCGGCATCGTTCGTGGCAAAATCGTTCAAGCCATTCGAGGCAACAATAAAATTCGCATTCATATTCTGTATGTTGGCATAATTCGCATCCGTCGTATCGTTTGGACCCGGCGGCCAAAAAATGCCGATTGGGAACGGGCTGACTGTTGTACTGTAAGCAAACGCAGAAGATGAATGAACCGTCAAAGCAATCGAAAGCATCAAAGAAAGAGAAAGCATGACCAATAGGAAAGACCTCATTTTTTTCCTCATACTCTTCACGCTCCTTAAAATATTGGACCCGCTTAGGCCGGGCCCCCTCCCTTTACGCATCATTCTTTTACACCGCCCAGTACCATACCTTTCACAAAGAACCTTTGCAGGAACGGGTAAAACAGCAAAATCGGAAGGGCCGCCAGAAAAATCTGCGCCGCTTTGGCCGTTCGGTCGGAAACCTCCTGCAGCGATTTCAAATTCTCGGACACGTTCGCCATCAGATCATGGCTTACCACAACGGTTTGCAGGTAACTGGACAGCGGATAATGCTCTTGCTTGTTCATCAGGATCAGCCCGTCGAACCAGGAATTCCAGTGCCCGACAACCGTAAACAGCGTGATCGTTGCGAGCGCCGGCAAAGACAATGGCGCGTAAATTCTCCAAAGCGCCGACCAATAGCCGGCCCCGTCGATAAAGGCGGATTCTTCAAATTCCTGCGGCAAACCTGCAAAAAAATTGATCAGCAGAATCACATTAAACACGGGAACAGCGCTGGGCAGAACGAGTGCCCAGACCGTATCCATCAATCCGGTAGCCTGTATCGTCATATACCAGGGAATCAAACCGCCACTGAATAAAATCGTGAAGACGAAATACCAAGCGTAAAAGGTGCGAAATCGAAGCCGCCCTTTCTTTTTCGATAAAGGGTAGGCAATGAGCAGCGTCAGCAGCATATTCACTGCGGTTCCGAGCGTGACCCGCTCCAACGTGATGCCGAACGAGCGGATAAATGCCGGCTTCTGCAGAACGAATTCGTATGAGCTGGTGGAAAAATCAACCGGCCAAAATTTGACAACCCCCGCTATCGCTGCGCTGCTGGAGCTAAAGGAAATCGCCAGAACGTGGATCAGAGGAAACATGCAAAGCAGCGACAACCCGATCAGAAACATATAATTAAAGACCAGAAATACTTTATAGCTCCAAGACTTGAAATGCAATCGGCATCCCCCTTCAGAAAATGCGATAATTCGCGAATCGGTAGGCCAGCCAATAGGAAACCGAGATCATCGCGAAGGAAACGAACGATTTGAACAAACCGATCGCCGTCGCTACGCCGTATTGGGCGTCAACCAGGCCGATCCGGTAGATGAGCGTATCCAGAATATCGCCGCTCTTGTAAACCGACGGGCTGTACAAATTAAACACCTGATCGAAACCGGCATTCAGCACATTGCCGATGCTGAGCGTCGCCATAAGCACGATGACCGGCAGCATGCCGGGCAGCGTGACGTTCACGGTTTGCTTCCACCGGCTGGCGCCGTCCACGACGGCAGCTTCGTACAGAACGGGATTGATGGTCGTCAGGGCAGCCAAATAAACAATCGTGCTGAAGCCGAATTCCTTCCAAACGTCGGATGCAACCAGAACATAAGGAAACCAATGATTGTTTCCGAGAAAATAGATCGGAGAAAACCCGGCCCACTTCAACAGACCGTTTACGATTCCAGTGGTCGGCGACAGGATATCGATCAGGATCCCCCCCAGAATAATCCAGGATAAGAAATGCGGGAGATAAATCAGCGTCTGGATCCCCCGCTTGATCAACGTCTTGTTGACTTCGTTAAGCAGCAACGAAACGACGATCGGCACGATCAGACCGGCCATGATTTTCAAAACGGAGATGAATACCGTGTTCCACAGCACTTGAAAAATGTCCGGCAACTGAAGCACATAACTAAAGTTGTCCAGTCCGACGAATTTGGATCTCCAGATGCCGAAAGCCGGCTTGAATCGTTGAAAAGCGATGACAGTACCTGCCATCGGCACATAACTGTAGATGAAAACTAAAATGAAACCGGGCAATATCATCAAATGCAAAGGCAGCTCCTGCCGGAGTTTTTTAAATCGTGTCATCTTCCGCCTCCTTGGGAACAGTCCCCCTGTTAAAAGCAGGGGTAGGCTGGCGTTCCACCTATCCCTGTGATGTCCAAGCGTTGCTTCTATTTCTGGGCCGCTAACCAGGCGTTCACTTCTTTGGTGATTTGATCGCCGCCAAGTTTCTTCCAATCGGCCACAAATTTGTCGAATTCGTCGAGCGACGAGCCGCCATAAATGATTTTCGTGATCGCCTCGAGCTCCAGTTTATCCAGCGTCGATTTCTTATCGATCATTCCGGGTGTCGGTTCTCCAAGATAACCCGTCATCAAAATCTGTTTGTTGCTCAGCATGCCGTCGATCACTTCCCACGAGCTCTGCGAGCCAAAAACCCGCTCCATGGACCATCCTGCTTGATCGCCATTTCTGTATTTGAGGATTCTGTCAAAGGTTTCGAGCTGTCCGGAGGTAAACTTGGAAGTATCTTTGTTCTCGAACGCTTTTTTGAACATCTTGTACAAATCAAGATTTTCGCGCGCTTCGCTGGCCCGAACAAGTACATACTTGAACGGCTCCATGCCTTTATACTTCGCATCGCCGTCAATTCTGCCTCCCCCGTAGTTGCTGTCCGACCACAGATTGAGCATCTTGACGATCGCTTCCGGATGTGCGGCCTTCTTCGTGATAACGAAGTATTCGGAAACCGAGAACGGCACTTGTCCCTGGGACGGTTTGCCGTCGATCGAAGGAAGTGGAAACGCTTTCCACTCAGCTTTCGGATCCTTGTTCTTGCCATCCTGGAAAGGCCATATCGGATTCCACATTTGGCCGTAGACGATGCCGATTTTACCGGAAGTGACCGATTCCGCCACCTTGTTGCTGTCCTTGACGCCGAACTCCGGGTCGATCTGACCCGACTTGTAAAGCTCCTGCAGCTTGGCCAAAGCCGGCTTCATTTCCGGCTGAATGCTTCCGTAAACCAACTTGCCGGAATCGTCTTTGATCCACATGTTATTCGGATAGGCGTGATAGCTGTTGAAAAATCCTTCAAGCCCGGCAAACCCGCCCCACAGATCCTTCAGGGCAGCGAAGCCAAATGTGTCGTTCTTCCCGTTCTTGTCGGGGTCCTGTGTCGTAAACGCCTTGGATATAGCAAGTACGTCATCCATTGTCTTAGGCTCCGGAAGGTTCAGATTTTTCAACCAATCCGTCCTAATCCATAATAACGGCACCGGATCGACATCGCCTCCCAAATTCGGGAGCGCCATGAGCTTGCCGTCAAACGTCGCCGACTTGAGGGCGAGTCCGCCGTCGCCGGTCAAAATTTGTTTGGTCAGCGGCGTGGCGTATTGTTCGTAAATCCCCGTCAAATCGGACAATTGGCCGCCTTCAACAAGCTGTTTGAGCTGCGTGGCGTTGACCGACATAATGTCGGGCAAGTCGTTCGAAGACATGGACACGTTCAATTTCTGATTGTACTGATCTACTGTGCCGGAGACGATCCAGTTGTACTTGAGCTTGATGCCAAGCCGATCCACGTACGCTTTCGTCCAAACATTGTTTTCGATCGTCTCGCCTTCTACAAATTTGGTGGCCGGATCCATTTGCTTCACAGCGGTTATTTCGACCGGCGGATCGTACTTGCCCAGCGGATCGATCTTGCCGGCGGTGGCGCTTTTCTCGCTGTTGACGGGCTGGCTGTCGCTTGCCGGCAGAGCCGATCTTTCTTTGCTGCAAGCGGATAAAGCGATCAAACAGACGATGGATGACAGAATCAACATTCGTTTCTTGTACACGGTTTCAAACAATGCCCCCTTCATTTAGATGATTCAGAAGATGCTGCGGAAGCACTTCTTGTTTTTATTGTAAAGCGAAAAGGAGACTATCAGATAGTCGAATGTCTTTACTTCTTATCACTTTTATTTACTTGTTTGAAGTTGCTTCCCGGGTAATGGAGCGGTATTTTCCGGGCGAGACACCGGTCGCTTTCTTGAACAGGTTCTGAAAATACGTCTCGCTTCGGTAGCCGACTTTCTCGGCTATATCGGTTAAAGGCAATGGAGTGGTCGCAAGATAATGCTTGGCCACTTCCATGCGGTACCGGATCAAATACTGAATGGGCGTCAGCCCCGTCTCCGTTTTAAACACGTGAATAAAATGGTAGGCGCTCGTATGCGTCAGGTTCGACAACGTATTCAAGTCCACCTCGGTATGATAATTTTCCTCCATATACCGCTTGGCGATATGCACATATTCCTTGGCCGGATGTTTACGGAACTCGTTTTCCTCCTTGTAGTACAGCAACCGGACCAATCGGCCCAGTAAGACGCCCAAAAGCTGGTTGGCAATGGCTTTGGATTCCGGCATGCCGCTGTGCCATTCCGCAATGATCTCCCGGAAAAGCCGGTTGACGGGTACAAATTGCTCTTTCAATTCGATCATGGCCGCTTGGTCCGTACCGGTCAAATAATCCTCGGGCAGCCCCCTCAATTGCAAGCCTTTATAGCCTACATATATGGCCAAAAATTGATCGCTGCTCGATTGCTCTTCATGCCAAATTCCGCGGTTGTAGCACATCAAGCTCCCCGATTTTGCATGGTACAACTTGCCGTCCACGCGGAAATCCCCTTCTCCTTTTACGATCAACAGCAGTTCCGAATTATCTTCGTGAAGATGCGGAGGCAAATAAAAACGTCCCCCCGGCTCCACTGTACAAAATGCCCCTCCAAGAATTTCCGGCATCCGGATCAACATTGACGAATTCATAACAGTCACCCCAATTTTCAATAGCCAATGTACGCAACTATGCGCATTGTAGTCCATTTTAACATGCTGTAGAGTGATTACAACAACGAGGTTACACAATGCTGACACAATAATAAATAGCATCCGCTAGAAAGGATCTGTGGTAAATGGCTTTGCGCTTCAAAAAAAGACGGCTCAGCACCGAACCTTATGAGGCATGCTCGGTGTTCGACGTTAACGGGGACGGGGTACTCGATATCGTCAGCGGTGCCTATTGGTATGAGGGGCCTGACTTTGTCACCCGGCACAAAATTTGCGACATTTCTTCGCATGATCATTATCGTGACGATTTCTCCGATTACCCTATGGATGTGGACGGAGACGGCAGAATGGACATCATTACCGGCTCCTGGTGGAGCGAAGCGCTGCGTTGGCGTAGAAATCCGGGGGACAGCGGCGCCGAGTGGGAAACGTTCGTGATTGACCCTGCTTCAAACATTGAAACGATTCGATACCTGGACATTGACGGCTGCGGCATACCCGAGATTTTCCCCAATACGCCGGGAGCGCCGCAAGCCTTCTACAAATTGGTCTGCGACGAGCAGGGCCGGGGAACAGGGCAATTCCGCAAAACAGTCATCGGAGACCGGCCGAGCGGGCACGGGCTTGGATTTGCGGACATTACGGGCAACGGGAAGATGGACATCGTCCTATGCGACGGCTGGTTGGAACAGCCGGACGATCCGTTCACCGGTCCGTGGAAGTTCCATCGCGAATTTTCCCTCGGAATGGCAAGCGTGCCGATTCTGGGACACGACGTGAACGGCGACGGCCTATGTGACCTCATCGTGGGCCAAGCGCACGATTACGGCTTGCATTGGTACGAACAAGTGCGGGAGGAGGACGGCACCCGCAGTTGGATTCGTCACGAAATCGATATGACCGCATCGCAATATCATGACCTTGCCCTCGCAGATCTCGATCTCGACGGCGAGCTCGAACTTGTGACGGGCAAGCGGTATCTCGCCCACGATAATGATCCCGGTTTCGATGACCCGCTCGGACTGTACTATTTTAAGATAAAAAACAGCCGGTTCGAGAAACACGTCATCGATTACGGACCGGCAGGAGAAGCTTCCGGCAACGGAATCTACATGTGGATTCAGGACGTCACAGGCAACGGTTACCCCGACATTATCGCACCGGGCACGGAAGGTTTGTATTTATTCGAGAATCAGGGACCTGAGGAGTGAGGAAGATGAGTAAAATCAAAATCGGATTCGTAGGTGTAGGCGGCATGGGACAGATGGCCCATCTGTCCAATTATGCGGCACTTAGCGAGGAATGCGAGGTCGTCGCGCTTGCGGAAATTCGTCCTAAGCTGGCGCAAACGGTGGCAGACCGCTACGGTGTGCCGCAGGTTTTCTCCAACCACCAGGATTTGCTGAACGGCCCGAAGTTGGATGCTATCGTAGCCCCCCAGCAATATCGTTTCCATCATGCCGTCATTCCGGACATTCTGAAGGCGGGCATCCCGGTCTTCACCGAAAAACCGCTGTCGCTGACCGTAGAGGCGGGCGAGCAGTTGGTACAGTTGGCGGAGGACTATCGGGTATTGCACATGGTCGGCTATCATAAACGGTCCGACCCTGCGATGGAATACGCCCGCAAAGTTATCCAATCCTGGAAAGCAAGCGGAGAATTCGGGAGCCTGCAGTACATCCGAGTGACTATGCCTCCGGGAGATTGGATCGGAGGCGCGGATGCTCCGATCATTTCGGATGAACCGTACCCGCACATTCCCCAAGAGCCGGGACCTGCGAATTTTTCGGATGAACAGACGCGTGAGCTGAACAGTTTCGTGAACTACTATATTCATCAAGTTAACGCGATCCGTTATCTGCTCCAGGAACCTTACCGGATTACGTTCGGGGATCGGCTCGGTGTCCTGTTGACCGGAGAGAGCGACAGCGGCGTGACAGTCGCGCTGGAAATGGCCCCCTATCAGACGACAATCGAGTGGCACGAGAGTCTGCTGGTTTGTTTTGAGAAAGGGTTTGTACGCGTGGATCTGCCGTCTCCGCTCGCCCGCCAGCTTGCCGGAAAAGTGACGATCCTGAAGGATAACGGCCAGGAGCCTCCTTCCTACGAATTTCCCGTCATGCCTAACCGTTCGGCGATGCGCCAGCAGGCGATGAATTTCATCGCCGCCGTGCAGGGCATCCGTCCGGCTCCGTGCGAATCCAAGGAAGCGCTGGAAGATTTGAAGCTCGCCCGTGACTATATTCTGCTGATGCAAAGGTATAAATAAAGTCTATCTTTTCGCGTTTCAGGGAACTTGCATTCCGTTTACTTGTTAAGCGATTCCCTGTACTCCTGCGGAGTCATATTCGTAGCTTTCTTGAAAAAGAGGTGAAAGTAAGCAGGCGCTTCAAAACCTACCGCAAGTGCAATCTCATGAATTTTTTTCGAACTATGTAAGAGCAGTTCTTTTGCCTTCTTCAGCTTGACCTGCGCAATATACTCGGATAGTCCTTCGCCGGTAATTTGTTTATACTTTCGTGACAAATATGAGGGGTTTAGTGCAACGATTTCCCCTATGCGAGTAAGCGAAAGATCTTCGGAAAGATTCTGCTCGACGAATTCCTTGATCCGCCTGACGAGCATATGCTCCTGCTCCAGAAGTCCGTTCGTTTTGCGTTCGAACAGCGATTCGGCGAAGCTGGAGAAATAAGCGGCGATCTCCTGCCAGGAGTCCGGCTGCGTCAGACGGCTGAACAGCACATCTTTAAACCCCTCATCCGGTTCTCCCAATCGATTTAAGAACGAGAAAAATAGCGAAAGTATGGAATAGATCAGCTCCAGCTTGATGGTGTCGGAGGTGTGCGGAGATAAGAGAACCGCACCCTCCAACTCGCGATACAAGTCGAAGAAAGCTTCCCGATTGCCGCTCTCCAGATCATTTTTCAGCAGGTCGAGCTTTCCGAATTGTTTACGTATCTCATTGCCGGATGCGTTGGTCACTTCTTGTACCGATACCGGTTCGGCATCCGTGAGCAGCAATTCCTTCCCGATCCCGAAGGCGCGGCTGAACAACGATTGCAACCGGTCGAACTTCTCGCAGGCATCTTTCAAATGAACAGGCTCGCGGCTTACGGCGAAGGACAGCTTGAGCTTCAGCAAATGATGGCAGGCAGATTGAATGAGCTCCACCGTTCCGTGAACGAATCGGATCGGGCTGTGCCAGCTTTCATGCGAAAGCTCCGCTTCACCGCCGTCGCGGGGCTGGATCATCCATACGAGTTTCGTCCGATCATACACCATCGGTACGAGGTTAACGGCGGACGTTAAATATTCTGCTGCTATATTCTGAATCGCATACAGCATTAAAGTCCGGTCCGACGATTTCATCTGAAGCGGCCAGTCATCCACCCGTCCAATCAACAGCAGCACCGGCCTCCGGACATCCAGCGGAATTCGCAGCTCTTCGAATTGCTCAGTCAAAGTTTGCAAAGCGAGGACATTCCCCATCAGCACATCCCATAGAAATTGCTTCTGTAAAGCGGGAAGCGCCTGCTGCATTTGCTTCTTCGACTCCATAAGCAATTGATTCGACTCCAATTCCTCCTGCAAACTGGCTGCGGCCCTCTCTACCGCTTGGATGATAGTCCCGGCTCCGTCGGTTTTCAGCAAGTAATCGAAGCTTTGATGGCGAATCGCCGTCTGTACGTAATGAAAATCGTTGTAACCGGTCAGGAAAATCACTTTGCATCGGGGCCACCTCTTGTGAATCTCGCGCTGCAGCTCGAGCCCATTCATTCCCGGCATACGTATGTCCGACAGAACGATATCCATCTTCGTTCTCTCCAGCCAGTTCAAGGCCTCCATAGCCGTATTTGCTTTGTAGACTTCCAGACCGAGGCGGGACTCGCTCCGGAACATCTCGGCCATACCTTCCACGATTATCGGCTCATCGTCTACAATCAAAAGCTTGTACATCCTCATTCTCCTTCTTTGTCAGGAA
This sequence comes from Paenibacillus sp. sgz302164, assembly GCF_056120505.1. Taxonomy (NCBI): domain Bacteria; kingdom Bacillati; phylum Bacillota; class Bacilli; order Caryophanales; family Paenibacillaceae; genus Paenibacillus; species Paenibacillus sp. sgz302164. Next base: position 229,811 of record NZ_JBVYOL010000010.1, read on the forward strand.
TATGCAGTTCCGTTCGCAAGCCGCCTAAAGTGCTTCTATGGAGCCATAGACCGTAGTTGTTGCCGAACTTTAACTGAAGCCTGCGATGGACATTGATCATACCTGTCGTTTCCATCGACACGCTTCCGGAAGCAAGCATCCCCCGCATCCGGTCAAGCTTTTCGTCCGTTAGATGACTCCCGTTGTCCTCCACTGCAATGCATAGTTCTCCATCCTTCTGCGTAAAAGTAATCCGAAGCCTGCCCTCCGAAACTTTATCCTCCAGCCCGTGTTCATAAGAGTTTTCGATAATCGGCTGCAGGATAAGGCGCGGAACCGACATCTCACGGCAGCCCTCCGGAAGTTCACCCCATTCGACCGCGATGCGACCCGCAAAACGAATCGCTTGAATTTCCAGATAGGCTTTTACATGATCGATTTCTCTCTCCAAGCGCACATCGTCCGAAGCGTTTCTTGTAATGAACTGGAAGTACTCACCGAGATGTCTGGTCATCCGTTTGACATTATCGATATCGTGCATTTCCGCCATATGGAAAAGAACGAAAAAGCTATTGTACAGAAAATGCGGATTAATTTGCGATTGCAGCTGTCTCAATTCCGAAGTTTGCGATCGGATTTTTTGTTCGTATACCTCGAATATTAATGATTGCAGTCGATTGACCATAAAGTTGAACTGCTCGTATAAATAATGAAATTCATCCTCTTGCCCATGACGGATAGAAACCGCCAAATCTCCCTGTTCCACTTTGCGAAATACACGGACAAGCCGGCTGAGCGGCCGGTGAATCAACCGATAAATCCAATATGAAAATAAAGCAGCTATAACAACGGACAAACCTGACAAAATCCAGAACCAAAGCCGATATTTATACACAGGACCGAGGATATTCGCTTCCGGCACATAGACGAGCAGAGTCGTCTCCAGCGAAGGCGACTGTTCATAAGTAGTCAGATAGCTGAGATTGCCGATGTTTACCCGCCCCTGCCCCATAAATCGTCCTTCAGACCGTTCGTTTTCCAAAAAACTTTTGAATTTCCTAACCAGTTCAGGCTCGCTCCCGTCTTCGACAATCCACTGCCCTCCGGAATGAAAAATCATCGCGCCGCCGTTGGCTTCAGTCATGATTTGCCGTAATGAGGCTTGCATTCGTGGTTGGGACAGCTCCACTTCAAGGGCAAACGCAAGATGCTCGCTTTGATAAATCGGATTGGGGTAGACCTCGCTAAACAGAAGCCGATTCTGAAATGGGATAAAGGGGGAATTGGACAAGTTCGGAAAATTGCGCAGCGCTTGAACCTCATCCGTCCGCATCTCGTTATCGTAAGCATTCGTCGATATCGTGCGGTTGATCAAAGGGATGAAAACCTTTACTTCTTCTACATAAAGGCTTGAGTTTTTGAGAAGCATCAGCTTATTTTGCAAATGGAGAACCGCCCGCCTGCGGTCGTAATCGGTCATGATCGGAGCGATATTGCTCAGATTTTGCAGATCCTCGTCGGTGACATATTCTTTTTTCAGCTTCAGGACACGGTTGATATCATTCTCGAAGGAGCTTAAATAAAAATGGACGCGCGACTGCATGGATTGCAGAATTTCGTTTCTTACGCTGTCTGCCCCCGATTCGTTCATGGTTAAGCTAATCGCATAGATCGGTACAATTACCAGCAGAAACGATAAAACGAGTTTTGGGTATATAGTAAGCCTTGATATGAGTTTTTTACCCCTCGACATGATCAAAGTCACCCTCTCACAAGCTGAGTTTGCAGCATCTATGACACTTCGCCTGTGAAAAGGGATTCTCCTTTTTCAGATGAAGCGATAGGATTCAATTCTGGTCCCGAATATGAGAAGGCGGTACATTCCGGTATTTTTTAAACATGCGGCTGAAGTAGTAAATATCCCGGAAACCTACGGAAAGAGCGATTTCGGAAATCGTATGCTGTGTATTGTACAGCAAATATTCCGCATGCCGGATGCGTATGTCAGTAATATATTCAGTAACGCACTTATCTGTAAGCATCTTGAACCGTCTGCTGAAATGAAAGCGGCTTAAACCGGCCTTGGCGGCGAGCAGCTCGATAGAAAGCTCCTCGTGATAATGGTCTTCGATATAAGCGAGCACAGGGGTAAATTGCTCAAGCTGCCGCATACGAACTCTTTGATCCTTAGTTGGTTGATCTTGCGCAGCACCGCTTCGTACGAGACGCACCAGCAAACGATATAAGTGAGCTTTGATGGACAGCTCGTATCCTTCATCGCGCCCGTCCAGTTCCCGAACAATGGCCATGAGGTTATCCGCAACGTCGCCGGGCTGCTCAATACGGTTGCGAAAAAAAATAAGATTCCGAATGATAGGCAGCATGTACTTCGTTTCTACGGCGTCTATAGTATGGCTTTGCAGAACAGCAGGGTCAAAAATAAGCGCATAATAGAACAAATTATTGGAAAGGCTTACACCTGCGTGCAAATCGTTGCTATTCACGAAGACAAGGTCGCCGGGCTGTACATGGATAGTTTCCGAATTGCAGTTGATCACTGCCTTCCCTGATATGAAGTACAGCAGTTCAATATGTTTATGCCAATGGTTTGTGAATAGGGTCGTACCATATTCATCTGCCTTACAACGATGAACCTTCACCGGGAAGTTCGGTTCGGGCATATCCATGGGTTCGAGTAGCGCTGCAGGCTTCATAGCCATCCTCCACCTTCATTATCGCACAAAAATACAAACCCTTAGGAGTCTGTCCGAAGTAACTCCGTCGGACAGACTCCTAGCATACCCGGTTCACGGGTGCGTATCTGCCGGAAAAAGGCTATGCCTTCTGATGCCGATCGTCGTAGTTCAAACAATCCGGACACTTTTCCGGAAACCGCAGCCCTTCACTTGTGTAGTTTTCAGGATTTGCCTCATCGAATATGTAAGGATCCCCGCAGTGCTTGCACGCCATAATAATCGGATCATCCAAGCGAATCAGCAGCGATTGGGCTCGTTCACGCTTCAGCTGCTCCCAAGCCGAATCATCCATTTGATCGCGTTGCTTTAATACCTCGATCACGTTGCGTATTTCCTCCCGCACTTTCTTGAAATCGATGCCTTCCCACAAAGTCAAAAACGGAATGTACTTTGTATTCCCGGTACATAAAATTTTGTACAGGAACAAAAACATCATGCCCCGGTTGCGTTCCTTTAAATACTCCATGCTAATCGGAGTGACGTTTTGCTCGATCCAGCGATCCCACTCCTGCAATAATTCTTCTGCGCACCGCTCTCTTTCGATCACCCATCCGAACGGAGAAAATACGATCATAGGCAGCTTGCCCTGCTTCTCGATCCTTAAATAGCCGGTGCGAATCATATGATCTACTTTATCCATAATCTGCTCCAAAGTGAGATCTTTGTAGAATCCATAAGAAGGATTTCGATCCAGCCCCAGTTCCAGCAGCTTTCGATCCCTTGAGCCCTTCAATATTTTGGCTAGCAGCGATCGTCCGCCTTCTGCGATGATATCGTCAGCAGCCCGCAGTATCGCCCGCAATTCAGGCTCCGGCAATGGCCGGTTCTCTCGTTTCATAGGTTTGCTCAATTCCATCCCTCGTTCCCACTACAATCTCTTCAAGTAATTCCCGCCATTCGTATATTTTACACCATAGGCGCAAGTAAACGGGGGGGTCCCCCAGATTTCGTGCTGTTTTCCGTTACATTCATTCAGGCTTCATCTATTTTATCATAACCGGAATAACCTTTGGAAAGGGATCTGGCCGCCCGTCTGAAGAAACTCCTTTCGCTCGCTTATCCCAATAGTTATAATTAACATAATAAAAGATATTGAAAGGTGATCTACATGGGCAAAACAAGCAAAGGAAGTTGTACATGCTGCCGGAAAGAACTCAGCAAGGCAACCGTTACGAAGCATTTGCAAAACTGTCCCGAACGAGCGCTGGACGATGGGGTCGTACGATATTTCCTGATCAGTGTACAGGGCCGCTACTCGCCGGAGTACTGGCTCTTCCTCGAGGCAAGCGCTGACTTGACGTTAACAAGGCTGGATGATTACCTGAGAAATATTTGGCTGGAATGCTGCGGACATTTGAGTCTGTTCACGATCGAAAATCAAATCTATTCCCCCCAACCCGACAAATCTTACGATGAGAAAAGCACGCGGGTCAAACTGGGTAACTTGCTGTATAAAGGCCTGTCCTTCAGGCACGAGTACGATATGGGATCGACAACGGAACTGACGCTGAAGGTAGTCGGGGAACGGTTCGGGGCCAAACGCGCTTCCTCTGACGTAGAGCTCCTTGCCCGCAACAATGCTCCTGTTATCCAATGTACCGAATGCGGAAACGCCGCGGCGGAAAACGTCTGCTCGGAATGCCAATACAACGAGTCCGGATGGTTATGCGAAACTTGTTCGGAAAATCACGAATGCGGAGAGGAAATGCTTCTTCCTGTTGTCAATTCTCCGCGTGTGGGCGTATGCGGATATACGGGGTGAAAGTATTCCATCCTGTGCAGTCACAGTTTTGATATCACCTGGGCCTCCCACAGACTACAAAAAATTCCCACTTGAATTTTATATATTTAGCGAAATAGGAAAGTATAATAATATAAAAATGTAGGAAGTCAAAACATAGGAGGAAGTCATGGGCCGATTAGTTCATTTCGAAATTCATGTAGATGACATGGAACGTGCTAAGAAGTTTTATGGAGAGGTATTTGGATGGAAATTTGAGGATTGGAGTACTTATGCCGGAATGCCTTATTGGGGAGCTGTGACAGGCGATGCAAATGAACTTGGAATCAACGGGGCTTTAATGCAACGTCAAGGCGCTTCCCCGCAACCCGGTCAGGCTATGAATGGTTATGCATGTACGATGGGAGTCGGAGATTACGATTCTACCGAAGCAAAAATTCTTAATCTTGGAGGCAAGCTCGCATTGCCCAAGTATGCACTGCCTGGAATGGCATGGCAAGGGTATTACATTGACACAGAAGGAAATACTTTTGGTATTCATCAGCCAGATGAGCATGCAAAATAGAGTTATACGATCACATGGACAAAAGCCCGACCTTACACGGTCGGGTTTTTTATTGTGCCGTCGGTACTATTGATGGCCTTCGTTTATTTCCGAAAAGCCTAACGATCTAATCAAGCGATATAGGTAGTAGAGACCTCGGATCTGGGATTTGATCGTTTTATGCAGGTAGGTTCGGATACTTTCCGCTAGCTTTATCTCACGTTCGATGTTATGAGAATCTAAAAGTGCAATCGATTGCTTCAAGTTCACGGTGTCTTCGGAATATACAGAACTTTGCAGCACCTGAATCATCCTAATTTTAAGTAGAAGTGCTTCATTATATAGTCGGTAGCCGTTATCAGGGTCACGCTCTGTAGTGAACAGGCCGCTTTTCTCCCAGTAACGGATCGCTGATTTAGGAACCCCTGTCCGTCTTGAGACCTCGTGGATGCTGATGCGTTGGTTCAAATCGTAAGCTTGACTTCCATTGGCATACGATTTCAACTCCCTTATCAATTGATCCAAATCTGCTTTTTGCCGATGTAACATGACTTCCCTTTCCCTAACGATCCACAATGCATCGTCCAACTCATCTCTTTGGAGACTATGCAGCACCTCGGTCGTCACTTCCATCCCAAATGCTGGGGCCATGGCTTGAATACATGCCAGATAGGCATCATGCCGTTCAGTATACATACGGTATCCGGTGGCGGATCGCTCCGCAGGAGGGATTAACCCCTTCGCTTCATAGTTCCGCAAAGTGCTGGCGCTTATCTTAAATTTCCCCGCCAATTTTTTAGGTCGCGAGCCCATGCTAATCACACCTTTATAATTAATGCACGAACATTAAAACCATTGTAATGTTATTCTGATCTTTTTGTTGATTTCCTTCAAACATTTTCGCAAAACCTTCCAATTGGCTTACATGTTATATGATGGAAATAAACCAATTCAAGGAGGAGTAAGTATGACCGTAAAACCAATATTCCATTATGACATGACAATCGAGGAGCTTGGCGTGGCAGGCAATCGGTATATTGAATCGGTATGGAAGCCCTTGTACGATTCGATGCATGCTCAATTAACGGTCGCTTTTCGCGAAATCGAGGATGCTGCCTACGGGCTGTATTTGGACCAGTTAATGCCTGCACTATTTGATTGCCTTGAGGACGCCGGTTTCGAAGCAACGGAACCCCTCGTGGAACATGATTTCGTTATCGGCAAATGTTTGCTATTTCGAAATTCGCTTGAAAAATGGGGAACCGAAGAAAATAGATCCAGGATATTTTGGAATGTTGTCCGTCATAAAAAAAGCCAACAACCTATTGGATCTTTATTGACAGAAATTCCACATTCTCATCTGAAATTTGAGATTCCTACGGCACCTGTACTCTATTCGTTGAGAGATTGCGAGAGGGAACAGATCGTGCAAGGAATTCGGCGTATCAAGGGATAAGAAAAATGGTGTGCAAATTATGGGTAATAACATCGGTAGAAACGAATGGGGATCTTTGTGCAAGATTAGCGGTCTCGTTAAACGATTGGACACAATAGTAATATGGATAAAGGACTAGTTAAGGGAGTCCAAATCTAAATGCAATGGCTTCGCTAAAACCATTTCCTTGCCGTCGGTACAGATCATAGAATTAGGGGCGGCAGCACAGTCTTGAACCCGAGCCGCTCATAAAGAAAAACATCGAAGTCATGCCGTTTCGCATGGCTTCGATGTTTCGGAAATTCGTTTCGATGTCAACCGTCTTTAAGCTTATTGTCGTTTTCATCTTCATCATCTCCCCGATGACAAAGAGCAAACCTGAACTCCTGAGTGGATGAGTGCCGAACGGCGCAGGCGACACATGAATTGAAGAGTCATTGGAAAGCCTTATTGAGCAGTAGCGAACTGGCGGGAGATATTCCGGTATACGGTTGGAGATATCCCTCTCTTAGCCGTAAATTGTTTGATGAAGTAAGTGTCGTACTCAAACCCGGTGGCACGCGCAATTTCGTTCAAGCTCATACCTGTATGGGTGAGGAGATCTCCCGCAACTTTCAAGCGGTGCGACAGCAAATATCTCATTGCTGTACACCCGCATCTTTCCTGAAACATTTTATTAAGCGACACACGATTCAAGTGTGCGCATTTAGTTAAATCTTCCAAGGTGACTTTATTAGCATAATTGGTGTGTATATATTCCAGCACTAAATCAACAGGGGATTGTTCGCTTTGGCGGTTCAAATCCTCAAGCAGGCCCAATATCTGGATGAGATATTTTTTGATTCTGCACGCCCAGTTTGCATCGCTTTGCGCATACACTTCAGTCCCAAGTACAAAAAACCACTCAAATACTTGCGGAAAGGCTTTCTCGGTAACAAAAGGTACTCCGGTGCGTGTTTGATTGCCCTGAAAAAGCGAAAGCCCTGTTTGTATTTTCAGATGGCTAGGAAAGTAGTCTTTCGTTTCAGAATTCGGTACGGTAATAAGAAAATCGGGATGATAACTGAATGATTGCGCAGAGGCGTTATGCTTCTCAAGTATTTGTATCGTATCATCTTCGGATAAACAGAGAACGCCGGGGGCTGAAATCGCTATCGGTCGTTCGTTGAGTACCCCGTTGATGCTGCCGGATGTAATTAAGATTAAAGTAAGCCGCTCCGGATAGGGAAGACAGTTCAAGTCCTCGGCGGCAACAAATTCAATATTTACCGTTCTGTCTTTGTGGCGGTCAACTTGCGGCATGGTCCTCTCCTGACAAATAGTATAGTCAATTGCTTCACTTATAACAGTGTACCACAAAGATTCGAGGAGTATAATTAACACAGACGAAGAAAGGTGGTTATTATTATGGCAATCAACATTGCGATAAATGGTTTCGGCAGAATTGGCAGGCTTGCCTTTCGGCAGCTTTTTGATGCAGAAGGTTATCAGATTGTCGCTATCAATGACCTAACAAGTCCGAAGATGCTTGCGCATTTGCTAAAGCACGACACAACGCAGCGACGTTATGATGAAAAGATTGATTACAGTGATAACAGCTTAACCGTAAACGGCGTGGATATTCCGATTTATGCCGAAAGAGATCCCGGCAAACTCCCGTGGAAAGAATTGCAAGTTGATGTAGTCCTGGAGTGTACAGGCTTTTTCGCCTCAAAAAAAGCATCTACAGCCCATATTGAGGCAGGTGCAAAAAAAGTAGTCATCTCAACCGTTGCTGGGAAAGATATTCCTACTATTGTATATGGTGTTAATGAACACACGCTAACTAAAGAAGATACTATTGTTTCGGCCGCATCTTGCACCACGAACTGCCTGGCTCCAATGGTCTATTACTTGAACGAGCTTGCGCCGATTAAAAAAGGTTTTATGACGACGATACATGCTTATACAAACGACCAGAATACCCTTGATGGCCCTCACGCCAAAGGTGACTTGCGCCGGGCGCGCTCTGCAGCCGGCAACATCATCCCAACGTCAACCGGGGCAGCAAAAGCAATAGGACTCGTAATCCCTTCCTTGGATGGCAAACTGGATGGTGTATCCCAAAGAGTGCCGGTTATGGCCGGCTCCCTAACAGAATTGACAGTAGTCGTGGGCGGTTCCGTAACTGCGGAGCAGGTCAACGAGAAGATGGAGCAGTCCCAGTCGGAGCAATATGGATATACAGAGGAAGAGCTTGTCTCGTCCGATATTATCGGTATGACTTACGGCAGCTTATTCGACGCTACGCAAACAAAGGTAACGGAACTAGGAACAGATACCCTGGTGAAAATAGCGGCATGGTATGATAACGAAAACTCCTTTACCAGCCAAATGATTCGCACCGCCAAATATCTCGCGGAATTGCGATAGTAAGCGAACTATAAATGACGCACACCTTTCGACGGTAAATAAACTGTGTCTTATATATATTAAATAGTGGTAAACTAACGGACAGGTTGGAATAGCGACACTACAACCAGATCGGGTAGGGGACTGCCAACATCGAAAACATACGCTAATTAGAGCAGGAATTTGGACTCTAAGAACGCCTCGAAATACGAAGAAACACCGTTCATGTATCTAATCTGTTTTCGAACCCTCGCTCTCCAGGTCGAAGGTTCGATCGCGTTGCATCAGGATGCCGAAGCCTTTGGGCGCGCAAAACAGATATTTGCTGTTTGCTGGTCCGCCATCGATGTTCGGCCAAGCAGTGGTAGGCGTCTCGTACTAAAGTGAAGCGAGTACGCGTTTGATGATCGCCTTTACGAACTGGTCGTCGATCGGTTCACGTGAGAACCAGCGGCGGTAGAAGAGTGGCCCCAGCAGGGCTGCGACGATAGTTGACACGTCGGCGTGTGCCGACAGCTCGCCTCTGCCTACCGCGCGCTGTAGGACCTCTCGCAGGGGGGCGGCGTGTCCGCGCTGAATCCGACTGTGGATTTCCGCGAACTCCGGATTGCGCTCGGCTGTGTCGACGATTGACGGCAGGACGAAGGACCAATTCGCCGTCGGTAGCAGGTGCGCGATTTCCACCAGGATAGCCGTGACGTCACCTTCGAGTGAGCCGGTGTCGGGCGTTTCCTGCTCGGCAATCATCCGTGAACAGGCGTCTATCACCAGTGCTTCACGCGTCGGCCAGTGGCGGTAGATGGTCGTCTTCGCGACCCCGGAACGACGCGCCACCTCGTCGACGGAGAAGCTAGCCACACCGCCTTCGCTGAGCAGTTCAAACGCAGTGGTCAGGACAGCATGTCGTGAACGCTCGACGCGTCTATTCAAATTGGCCGACGGCACACGTTCAGATTTCTTAGACGTAATCACCATCTTCCCTCCAACATAAAAGTACTTTAGACTCGGATTCGTTGCCTTAAAATAAAAAGTCCTTCACATTATACCATGAAAGCATCCTTGGCGCCGGGGATTTCGGCTTGCCATTTAGAGCACTCCTTGTTTGTGCTTCAGTGAGGCAACGAAGCATTTTCGAGCACCATTTTTGTTAGTCGTACGGTAACTTGTATTATCCAGGTCAATATGATACGATACGATACGATACGGTATCGTATCGTTAAATTATTGAAAGGATGATGTCTCGTGAATTTCGCTTCTGTACGCATAATTACTGACGACTTGGATCGACTCGTCGTGTTCTATGAGAAAGTCACAGGTGTTTTGGCGAAGCGCCCCGCGCCTGTCTTCGCTGAGTTCGTTCTGCCATCGTGTACCCTTGCGATCGGCCACTCCCAGACGGTGCAACTGTTCGGCGCCGGTTCCGCGCGCGCGGCCGACAACCACACCGTCATCATCGAGTTTCGCGTCCACGACGTCGATGCCGAGTACAACCGCTTGAAGCCGCTTGTCGACGAGTGGGTACAGGAACCGACCACGATGCCATGGGGGAACCGCTCAGCACTGTTTCGCGACCCCGACGGCAACCTCGTCAACCTCTTCGCTCCGGTTACCGAGGAAGCGCTCGAGCGGTTCAGCGGCAGGCCTTAACGGACAGCGTTCCTACGCTAAGAGTAATGGAGGGAGTTCACGCCTGAAACTCTCCTGCCCGCCGCGCGGCGTGTCCATGCTGGTAGTATTCTCGGGTCGGAAGCTGGCGGTTGCAGAAGTTCTCGGGAACATTAGTTGAATGACAACAGCGGCAGGTCTAAGACTGTATTTTCTAGTCTTGATCCGCCGCTGTTTCTTTTAACGGATCAAATCTAAAACCTTTATTCGCTAACACAACTAAGACATCGAAAGAAGGCTTAGCATTTCCAGATTCTATCTCACTAAGCGTACCTTGTGATATTTCTAAGCTCTGGGCAAATTCAATTTGCGTCAATTTATGTTGTTTTCTTATAGACTTTATTCTTTCTCCGATAGAAGGTAAATTATCCAATTTGATCCACCCTATATTTTGGCAAGTAAGTTTATAAAACAAAAGCATATTTCCGTCCAATTTCGGACAAAAATATGCTTTTAATTGGCTTTAGCGTTGATGAAGTGGACGCGTCCCCACTACTCGCTACTCATGCTCGAACTATCCCCGTCGAATCCATAAACGGCCCCGAGGTAAAATAGTCTTAAACTTATTAAAGCAAATGTTTGCCGCGAGTTTATTAAAGCAATCGATTGCCGCAGCGGCAAAGTTTTGGTTTAACTCTCAAAAAACCCGCTCTATGAGCGGGTTTTAAGTATGGAGGCGAGGGGAGTCGAACCCCTGTCCGAAAATATCGCCACACAGGCATCTACGGGTGTAGTCACAGTTTTGATGTCACCCGAGCAGCGCGCCGTAACCCGCTCTGCGTTGGGTCAGCCTGATTGTCTTCTTCCGTCGACCCCAGGCGGAGACCGAAGCGGCGTATCCCACTAAAGTTGGGCCCCTATCCCGGCACATGGGCGATGCAGGGTAGAAGCTAGCTCACAGGTTATTAAGCTGCGAAAGCTAATTTAGGTTGTTGTTTGCCATTTAATAGGCTTTAGCGTTGATGAAGTGGACGCGTCCCCACTACCCGCAACCCGCGCTCGAACTATCCCCGTCGAATCCAAAAACGCCCCCGGATTGCCTTCCGCTTCGTTCATTCGAACCAAGGAAGGTGAAAGGTATAGCTTGATGCTCTTTCGTTGCTGCTTACTTAGTATAACACAATCGGACGAGAAACGAACGTCCATGTTCATGGAAGCTCAGGCAGCTATGTGGCAAAACTGCCACTCGCCATTATCTCGCGATCTTCTGCTTCTCGCGAAGCGCGCGCTGAATGTCGCGCTGTGCGTCCCGCTTTGCCGCGGTTTCGCGCTTGTCGTACTGCTTCTTCCCTTTGCCCAGTCCCAGCAGCAGCTTGGCGTAGCCGTTGCGGATGTACACCTTGAGCGGTACCAGCGTGTAGCCTTCCTGCTTGGCATGACCCAGCAGCTTGGCAATTTCGGCCTTCTTCATGAGCAGCTTGCGCGCTCTGGTCGGGTCGGACGGATTGCTCCGGTTCCCCTGTTCGAACGGGCTGATGTGCATGTTATGGACAAAAGCTTCGCCATTTCGAATCGTCGAAAAGCTGTCGGACAAGTTCGCTTTGCCTGCGCGCAAGGATTTGATCTCCGTTCCGGTCAAAACGATGCCGCACTCATACGTATCTTCAATAAAGTAGTCATGTGACGCCTTCTTGTTCTGGGCGAGCACTTTGCCATCGGCCTTCTTCGTTGCCACCGCGGGATCCTCCTTCCGCACCGCACGCGGAAAAAAGCATGCGTGAACTTGCTACAATGTGCAACCTATTGTAGCAAGTTCACGGCGGAAATGCAAGAAGCGGCGACTATTTCCGCCGCTTCTTGCCACCGCCGCTCCCGCCGCCCGTTCCACGGCGGCGGCCGCTCTTGGCGAGCGCGTTCACGCCGCTCGCCCAATCGCCCGCGCTGCCCGCCGCGGGCGAGGCGCCAACACCCGCCAGGGCTTCGCCCCCTAGCGAAATGCCACTGCGGCGGCCACCGCCTTTACCGGCTTTGCCGCCCTTCGCGGTCTCGGCGCCGCCGCCAGCTCGCGCACCGCCGCCCTTGCCGGGCTTGCCTGCGGCCCGGGCCCCAGCTTTCCCGCCGCCGCCGGCAAAGCTGCCTGCCTTGCCGCCTTTGCCGCCTTTGCCGGCTTTGCCGCCGCGGGCAAAGCCCGCCTTGTCCCCGCCGCGCACAAAATTCGCCTTGCCGCTGCCGCGCGGCTTCATGTCGACCATCTCAAAATCGACGGTCCGCTCGTCCATGTTCACCCGCGCCACGCGCACCTTGGCGCCGTCGCCGATGCGGTAAATTCGCGACGTGCGCTCCCCAATAAGAGCGTGCTGCATTTCATGATAGTGGTAATAATCGTCCGTCAAATCGCTTAAACGGATCAAACCTTCAACGGTATTATCCAGCTCGACGAAAATGCCGAAATTGGTAACGGACGAGATAATACCTTCGAATTCCTCGCCGATTTTGTCCAGCATGTACTCGGCTTTTTTCAACGCTTCCGTTTCCCGTTCGGCTTCGACAGCTACCCGCTCGCGTTCGGACGATTGCCGCGCGATGTCGTCCATGCGCCCGGCCAGCGATTCGTGGCGCTGATCCGGCAGCACTCCGACTGCCAGCACTTCCCGAATGACCCGATGAATGATGAGGTCCGGGTACCGCCGAATCGGCGAGGTGAAGTGCGAGTAAAACTCGGCCGCCAGCCCAAAATGCCCCAAGCTCTGGGCATCGTAGCGCGCCTGCTTCATCGAACGAAGCATCACTTTGCTGATCACGGTTTCTTCCGCAGAGCCGCGAATTTCTTCCAGCAGGGATTGCAGCGCCCGCGGGTGCACCGTGTTACCTTTTCCTCTAACCACATAGCCGAAATTCGTAATGAATTCCATAAAATGCATCAGCTTCTCTGCGTCCGGATCTTCATGAATCCGATACAGGAACGGCACTTTCAGCCAATGAAAATGCTCCGCTACCGTTTCATTCGCGGCAAGCATGAATTCCTCGATCATCATCTCGGCAATCGATCGTTCGCGTTTGACGATGTCGGTCGGCTTGCCCTCGGCATCGACCAAAATTTTCGATTCCTCAAAATCGAAATCGATCGCCCCGCGCTTCATCCTTCTGCCGCGCAGCTTCATGGCCAGCTCTTCCATCAGCTTGAAATCTTCCAGCAAGTACTCGTAACGCTCCAGAAGCTCAGGCTCGACTTCCTCATCCGTCAAAAGCTTGCGCACGTTGGTATACGTCATTCGTTCGCTTGTACGAATCACACTAGTAAAAATATCGTGCCTAACCACCTGCAAATTCTCGTCGAATTCCATCTCACAGGACATCGTCAGCCGGTCTACACGCGGGTTCAGCGAGCAGATGCCGTTGGACAGCCGGTGAGGCAGCATCGGAATGACACGGTCCGTCAAATAAACCGAGCAGCCGCGGTTATACGCTTCCCGATCGAGCGCGGAGCCTTCTCTGACATAGTAGCTGACGTCGGCAATGTGCACGCCCAGCAAGTAGTTGCCGTTATCCAACCGTTCGACGTTCACCGCATCGTCCAAATCTTTGGCATCTTCCCCGTCGATGGTCACAATGCGCTTGCCGCGCAGATCCCTGCGGCCTTGAAGCTCCTCTTCGCTGATCGCATCCGGGGCGGCATCCGCCTCCAGAATCACTTCTTCAGGAAAAGCCTCCGGCAGCTGAAATTTGCGGACAATCGCCAAAATATCGACGCCCGGATCGTCTTTATGGCCGAGAATCTCAATGACTTCCCCTTCAGCCGCGGCCCGGCCTTCCGGATAGCTGACGAGCTTGACGACTACCTTTTGCCCTGTAACCGCCCCCATGAACGCATGCTGAGGTATAAAAACATCCCGTGTCATCCGTTTATCGTCCGGCACTACGAACGCATACGTTTCCTGACTCTGAAAAGTTCCGACGATCTGCGTATTCGCACGGGATACTACCCGCACGACCTCGCCTTCCATCCGGCCGCCTCCCTGGCTTTTGGATGTAACCCGGACAAGAATCATATCCCCGTTCATCGCCGTATTCATATCGTTGGCGTGTATGTACACGTCAGGGTGATCCCGGTCGTCGGGAATGAGAAAGCCGAAGCCTTTCGCATGCGCTTGCAGCTTGCCACGAATTAAATTCATTCGCTCCGGCACGCCATAACGGTCGTTGCGGGTCCTCAAAATCAATCCTTCCTGCTCCAAATGGTTTAAAATTTTCAAAAACTCTTTAAATTCGTTGGCATTCCCAACGCCAAAATGCTTTTCGAGCTCCTGATAAGTCATCGGTTTATAGGCCGTTTCCTGCATAAAGCTCAAAATTTCTTTTTCTGTTATCATGTATTGTTCACCTTCTTGTAATTTTCACGGATAAGCTTCCTGCTTGCCGGGCTGCAGCTTCAAAGACCGGATAAATGAAGAAATGTCCTCATAGATCTTGTCTCTTTCTTGATCCAGCAGCATTCCGTGGGACGACTGCGGATAGTAATGCACTTCTTTGATTGCCGAATTTATTTTCTTATACAAAAATGCGGCGCTTCGGTGCAGGACGACGGCGTCCATGGCTCCTTGTCCGATCCATACCGGCGCAGCTACCCGGGGGAGCAGCTTTTTCGCCTGCTTCATTAGTTTACGCAAACTGACTATGGAACGAATCGGCGTTTTGGTATACGCACATGACTCATCCAGCAGCGTAGGGATGTTCTTGGGCTTCTTTTCCACATAGGTGATAAAATGCTGCAGCATGACCGCAAGCGCTGTCTTCCGTGTTGCCAGATATACCGGAGCAGCCAGCGATACGATGCCTGCGGCATTCCGCTCTGCGGCCAGCATGAATGCGAGCAGCCCGCCCATCGAATGGCCTACGACTACAACATGGCTGCACTGCGAGGCCAGCTCGTCATAGCTTGCTTGCACGTGCCCATACCAATCCGTCCATTCGGTTCGCAGCATCTCTTCCGGCGAAGTGCCGTGGCCCGGCAGCCGAATCGCATGAATCGTGTACCCCTGATCCTGCAAATAATAGCCGATTCTTCGAAACTCCGACGGCGTTCCCGTAAAGCCGTGAATCATTAAAATTCCGGTTTGCCCGTTCGCCCCGCTGCCCTGCCAGAGGAAGGGCTCCGTCGATTTATATATTCTATTCTCGCCCATTTTTCTCCGTTGCACTCCTGCACACATAGACTTTCGTTGTAAAATGAAAAAACAGCAGGAGTAATGTTCCCCTGCTGTTATCGTTTTATGTGTGCTAAGCTTTCACTACGTAAGCTACGACAATGGAGAGAATGAAAAATGCGGCAGCAAGCCCCATCGTGAAACGGGACAAGAACAGCTCTAAACCGCGCGCTTTTTGCTTGCCGAACAAATGCTCCGCACCGCCGGAAATAGCGCCGGACAACCCCGCACTTTTACCCTTTTGCAGCAATACGATGCAAATTAATCCGATTGAAGCTATGATCAACAAAACCTTGAATAAGATTACCATGTTAGCACCCCAATAGCCTGATCTTTGCCTATACATTCAGCATGAGTATTTTAACATAGTTCGTCCAAGATTACAATTCCTTTCCTAATTCCGGTAGGAAGCTGCCGGCGATTGCGGGTGATTCGCTCTGTTTCCCCTGCGGCCCAAAAATGCCTGAACGGCCTGTTTTGCGCACCATAAGGAAAACAACAAGAAAAACGCGGCCCATACGATAGCAGGCACACCCGTATAAAGGGCCAGGTTTGTAGCATCGCCTGCCGCACGCGCATTTCTCCATGCATACAGCACCAGCGATAACGGCCCGAACACCGATTCCTCCAGGCAAAGGAAAGCGAGCAGCAAATAATAGATGTCCCGCAGCCATTTGGGAGCTAACGCCAGGGCAAGTACGGTTATGGCGATCAAGCCGATAATAAACGTAATGCCGAACGCGTTCCGCACGAACAGCACTAAAGAAATCACGGCCAACACTGTCATCACTTGAAGTCCCAATCGCTGCTTCCCTCTGGCATAAGCCGAGAATAAAAACCAGGTGAACAAGGATGCCGTCGTATAACCGGCGAGCGCAACCGGAACAATCGACCACGACTTCGTGATTAAAGAGTGCGTAACCCCGCTGTGGTTGGCGTAAAGCTCGATATACTGCACTTTCCCTGAAAGCGCAAGCGTGACGGCGGCATGGCCGAACTCATGAACCATCGTATCCAAATTGCGAAAAAAAGAAGAGGGGATCCAATGAGTCAGCAAAGCGGAACCTATCAAAAATAAAATAGTCTTCACCCAATTGCTCATCGTGCAACCCCCTCCCGGTATTAAATTATGTGAAGCGAAGCGAAATTATTTGAAGTTTTTCAGGTTGTAGAATGCTTTCTTCCCTGCGTATTGAGCTACGGAGTGCAGCTCGTCTTCGATGCGAAGCAGTTGGTTGTACTTCGCTACGCGGTCCGTACGGGAAGGAGCGCCTGTTTTGATTTGGCCGGCGTTGGTAGCAACGGCGATGTCAGCGATTGTGCTGTCTTCGCTCTCACCGGAACGGTGGGAGATAACCGCTGTGTAACCTGCGCGTTTTGCCATTTCGATAGCGTCGAAAGTTTCGGTCAGCGTACCGATTTGGTTTACTTTAACCAAGATGGAGTTGCCGATGTTTTGCTCGATGCCTGTAGACAAACGGCTTGTGTTCGTTACGAACAGATCGTCGCCGACGAGTTGTACTTTGCCGCCCAGTTTCTCAGTCAGCAATTTCCAGCCTTCCCAATCGTCTTCGGAGCAGCCGTCTTCGATTGTGATGATCGGATATTTGTCGACCCATGCAGCAAGGAAGTCTACGAACTCGGCAGGAGTGTAGGATTTGCCTTCGCCTTCAAGGTGGTATTTACCGTCTTTGAAGAACTCCGTGGACGCAACGTCCATACCCAGGAACACGTCAACGCCCGGTTTGTAGCCTGCGCGCTCGATAGCGGCGATGATGGTCAGGATGGCGTCTTCGTTGGAGCTCAGGTTCGGAGCGAATCCGCCTTCGTCGCCAACTGCCGTGTTCAGGCCTTTTTCTTTCAGAACGGATTTCAGGTTGTGGAAAATTTCCGCGCCGATGCGAAGCGCTTCTTTGAAGTTGGCTGCGCCTACCGGCAGAACCATGAACTCTTGAACGTCGACGTTGTTGTCGGCATGCGCGCCGCCGTTGATGATGTTCATCATCGGAACAGGCAAAGTTTTCGCGTTGAATCCGCCCAGGTATGTGTACAGAGGCACGTCCAAAGCGTCGGCAGCCGCGCGGGCTACAGCCATGGAAACGGCCAGAATTGCGTTAGCGCCCAATTTCGCTTTGTTCGGAGTTCCGTCCAGCTCGATCATTTTGTTGTCGATGCCGACTTGGTCCAGAGCGTCCAATCCGATAATTTCCGGAGCGATGATTTCGTTCACGTTCTCAACGGCTTTCAGAACGCCTTTGCCGAGGTAACGGCCTTTGTCTCCGTCGCGAAGCTCAACGGCTTCGTATGCGCCTGTGGAAGCGCCTGAAGGCACGATTGCGCGGCCGAAAGCGCCGGATTCGAGGTATACTTCCACCTCAACAGTCGGATTGCCGCGGGAGTCAAGAACTTCGCGAGCGTAAACGTCAGAAATAATAGTCATCGTTGATAACACTCCTTTTATGTTGGTTAATATGATTATCGCTTGATGATGGTGGAGCCTGTCATCTGCTCAGGCTGCTTCACTTGCAGGAAGTCCAGCATCGTCGGGGCGATATCCGCCAAAATTCCGCCATCTCTTAGTGTAACAGATTTGTCCGTAACAATAAAAGGCACCGGATTTGTCGTATGCGCCGTGTTCCGCGTTCCGTCCGGATTCGTCACGACGTCCGCATTGCCGTGGTCGGCGGTGATGCACACGACGCCGCCTTTGGCCAAGATCGCTTCGACGACTTTGCCCAAGCACTCGTCTGTAGCTTCGATAGCTTTCACCGTAGGCTCCAGAAGCCCGGAGTGGCCGACCATGTCAGGGTTGGCAAAGTTCAGGATAATGACATCCTGGCGCTCCGCTTCAATTTCCTTCACAGCCGCTTCCGCCACTTCGTACGCGCTCATTTCAGGCTGCAGGTCGTAAGTAGCGACCTTCGGCGAAGGAATGAGAATGCGGGTCTCGCCCGGCAGTTCCACATCGCGCCCGCCGCTGAAAAAGAACGTCACGTGCGGATATTTTTCCGTCTCAGCGATGCGCAGCTGCTTCAGATTGTTCTGGGCCAGCACTTCGCCGAGCGTGTTGTCGAGATCTTTAGGTTTATACGCGACAAAGCCGTCTACGGATTCGCTGAACAAAGTCAGGCACACGTAGTAAAGATTACGGGGAGCTTTGTCCCCGCGGTCAAACCCGCGGAAATCCTCGTTCGTAAACACTTGCGAAAGCTGGATGGCCCGGTCGGGACGGAAGTTGAAGAAGACGACCGCGTCGCCGGACTCCACGAGCCCTACCGGTTTGCCGTCAGCGCCTACGATGACGGTCGGCATGACGAACTCGTCGAAGACCGACTTTTCATACGAATCGATGATCGCTTGCATCGGATCGGTATAAGTCGGGCCTTCGCCGTAAACCATCGCGCGGTACGATTTCTCCGTACGTTCCCAGCGCTTGTCGCGGTCCATCGCGTAGTAGCGGCCTTGCACGGTGGCAACTTTGCCTACGCCGACTTCCGCGATTTTGTGCTGCAAGCTTTCCATGTACTTTTTCGCCGAATCCGGAGCCACGTCGCGGCCGTCCAGGAAAGCGTGAATGTACACTTCTTCAAGCTGCTCTTTTTTCGCGAGATCGAGCAGTGCGAACAAATGCTGAATGTGGCTGTGCACGCCGCCGTCGGAGAGCAGTCCGTACAGGTGCAGCTTCTTCCCGGTCGATTTGGCGTGGCGAACGGCGCCGAGCAGCGTCTCGTTATCGAAAAATTCGCCGTCGCGAATCGATTTGGAAATCCGGGTCAGGTCCTGATACACGGTACGTCCCGCTCCGATATTCAGGTGCCCTACCTCGGAATTCCCCATCTGTCCTTCCGGCAAACCTACGGCTTCGCCGCTTGCGATTAAGGTCGTATGCGGATAAGTCGACCAGTAACGGTCGTAGTTGGGCTTTTTCGCGTGTGCGACCGCATTGCCCTGCTCCTCCGAACGAAGCCCGAAGCCGTCGAGAATGATCAGCGCTACCGGTTTCGGTCTGGACATCTTACTTCGCCCCCTCGACGAGCTGGATGTAGGAAGCAGGCTCCAGGCTCGCTCCGCCTACAAGCGCGCCGTCAATGTCAGGCTGTGCCATGTACTCGGCAATGTTGTTCGGTTTCACGCTGCCGCCGTACTGAATGCGAACCGCATCCGCCACGGAAGCCCCGTACAAACCGCTCACCAGTTGGCGAATATAACCGATTACGTCTTGAGCGTCTTCCGCTGTGGAAGATTTGCCCGTACCGATCGCCCAGATCGGCTCGTAAGCGATAACGACTTTAGCCGCTTGCTCCGCGCTAAGGCCTTGGAAAGCCGCCTCTGTCTGCACTTTGCAAACTTCTTTGGTTTGACCCGCTTCGCGCTCTTCCAGCTTCTCGCCTACGCACAGAATCGGCGTCAAGCCGTGTTTGAATGCCGCTTGAACCTTTTTGTTCACGATCTCGTCGGTTTCGGCAAAATACGCTCTGCGCTCGGAGTGTCCGATAATGACATATTCTACGCCCAGCTCTTTCAGCATAACGCCGCTGATTTCGCCGGTGAATGCGCCGTTATCTTCGAAGTGCAGGTTTTGCGCACCGATATGGAGGGTTGTGCCTTTAACGGCTTCAACCAGAGCGGGAAGGTTCGTGAACGGGGAGCAGATTACGCTCTCTACGCCGTCTACTTCCGCCCCGCCTTTCACTTCGTTTACAAAACTGACCGCTTCGGAAACGGTCTTGAACATTTTCCAGTTGCCTGCGATAATCGGTTTTCTCATCGAAAGATCCTCCCTTATTTATCGTTCAGAGCCACAACGCCCGGCAGTGCTTTGCCTTCCATGAACTCCAGGGAAGCTCCGCCGCCTGTCGAGATGTGGTCCATTTTGTCAGCCAGATGGAATTTCTCAGCAGCCGCCGCGGAATCTCCACCGCCGATAACCGTGTAGCCGGAAGTGGCAGCGCAAGCTTCAGCTACAGCGCGGGTGCCGTGGGAGAAAGGCTCGATTTCGAACACGCCCATCGGTCCGTTCCAAACGATCAGTTTGGATTTTGCAATGACGTCCGCATAAATTTCACGGGTTTTCGGCCCGATGTCGATGCCTTCCCATTCAGCAGGGATGCCATCCACCGGAACAATTTGCGTGTTCGCGTCGGGTCCGAATTTGTCGGCGACTACGATATCGACCGGAAGCAGGAAGTTCACGCCTTTTTCTTTCGCTTTGGCAATAAAACCGAGCGCCAGGTCAAGCTTCTCGTTGTCCACGAGAGATTTGCCGATCTCGTTCCCTTGCGCTTTCAGGAATGTATAGGACAAGCCTCCGCCAATGATCACGTTGTCTGCAATGTTCAGCAAGTTGTTGATCACATCGATTTTGTCTTTCACTTTCGCGCCGCCGACAATCGCGGTAAAAGGACGCTCCGGATTGTTCAGCGCTTTGCCGAGCACATCCAGTTCTTTTTCCATCAAAAGACCGGATACGGCCGGCAGATGATGTGCGATGCCTTCCGTGGAGGCGTGAGCGCGATGAGCCGCACCGAACGCGTCGTTCACGTACAGATCGGCCAATTCGGCAAAAGCTTTCGCCAGAGCGGGATCGTTCTTCTCTTCGCCTTCGTAGAAACGAACGTTTTCAAGCAGCAGCACATCGCCGTCTTTCAGCGCAGCGACTTGCGCTTTAACTGCTTCGCCGATCGCTTCGTCGGCTTTCGCTACCGGCTTGCCAAGCAGTTCGGCCAGTCTTGCGGCAACCGGAGTCAGACGAAGCTCTTCGGCCACTTGACCCTTCGGACGTCCAAGGTGGCTCGCCAAAATGACTTTTGCGCCTTTTTCAATCAGGAATTTGATTGTAGGCAGCGTTTCTCTGATCCGGGTATCGTCTGTGATTTGACCGTTTTCCAGAGGTACGTTGAAATCTACGCGAACAAACACTTTTTTGCCGGATACTTCAACATCGCGGACACTTTTTTTATTCATGGAACAGGCCTCCCGAGCGGTTTTTTGGTAACAATCACACACAAAGAGGAGAATCGCTTCTCCTCTTCAAGTGTCTACAAGTGTGCTGATTATGAATTACAGACCTTTGCTTGCGATGAAAGCGGCAAGGTCAACGACACGGTTGGAGTAGCCCCACTCGTTGTCGTACCAGGAAACCACTTTCAGCATGTTGTCGCCAACTACCATTGTGGACAGGGCATCGATCGTGGAGGAAGCAGGATCTCCGTTGTAGTCGCTGGATACAAGAGGCTCGTCGGAGTAGTTCAGGATGCCTTTCAGAGCGCCTTGAGCCGCTGCTTTCAGAGCTGCGTTCACTTCGTCTACAGTTACGTTGACTTTTGTTTCTACAACCAGGTCCGTAACGGATACGTTAGGCGTAGGAACACGCATAGCCATACCGTTCAGTTTGCCTTTCAGTTCAGGCAGAACAAGGCCGATCGCTTTAGCTGCGCCAGTGCTGGAAGGAATGATGTTCTCAGCGGCTGCGCGGGCACGGCGAAGGTCTTTGTGCGGCAGGTCAAGCACGGATTGGTCGTTCGTGTAGGAGTGAACAGTAGTCATCATACCTTTAACGATACCGAATTGGTCGTTGATCACTTTCGCGAACGGAGCCAAGCAGTTAGTCGTACAAGAAGCGTTGGAGATTACAGTGTGTGCAGCAGGATCGTATTTATCTTCGTTAACGCCAAGAACGATTGTAATATCTTCGTCAGTTGCAGGAGCGGAGATGATTACTTTCTTAGCGCCGCCTTTCAGGTGAAGGGAAGCTTTTTCTTTCGCTGTGAAAATACCGGTAGATTCAACAACGATTTCAGCGCCTACGGAAGCCCAAGGCAGGTTTCCAGGGTCGCGCTCAGCGAATACTTTGATGGAACGGCCGTTCACGATCAGTTCGCCTTCGCCAGCTTCTACAGTAGCGTTAAGTTTGCCGTGAGTTGTGTCGTACTTGAGCAAGTGAGCCAATGTTTTTACGTCTGTCAGATCGTTTACTGCCACGATTTGAACTTCAGTGCTGTTCAGAGCTGCGCGGAACACGTTGCGTCCAATACGTCCGAAACCGTTAATACCTACTTTTACCATAGCGAATTCCTCCTAAGATTTAAAAATTATATGGTCAAGACGGTCAAAAAGACACGTCATGATGGCATTTGTGGGGCATGCTTCATAATTTCCAGCGCGGCGGCTTCATCCGTCACGAGCACGTCTTCCTGGCCGTGAAGCAGTACGGAAGCGATCGCTTCCCCCTTGCTCTTGCCGCCTGCGACGCCGATGACGACTTCAACGCGCTGAATGTCTTCCAGCCTGAGGCCGACTGTAGCCATCTTGTGGACGACATTTCCTTGCCGGTCAAAATAATAGCCGAACGCTTCGGCCAAAGCTCCTTCTTCCTGCAGGCTGTGCGTCGTCCGGGCATCCACCTTGCGCCTGCGGGCCATGACCATAGCTTCTCCGATTCCGTGTACGACGATGCGGCAGCTGCGCACGACGTCGACAACCTCCTGGATCTGCGGGTCCTGGATCAAAGTCTGATAAGCTTCTTCGCCCAAATGGTCGGGCACATGCAAAAGCCTGTATTTGCCGCCTGTCTTTTTGGCCATAATGGATGCGATGGTGTTCGCCTGCATATCCACGCTCTCGCCGAGTCCGCCCCGGGCCGGTACGAACCAACTGCCCTTCATGCGCGACGAGATCGTCAAATGGTTCGCAACCTGCGCCATCGTCGATCCGCCCGTTACGGCAATGACATCGTCTTTGGCGACGTGTTTGCGCAAAGCGGCCGCTCCTGCCCGTCCAAGCTCCTTCTTCGTGAAGGCGGAGACGTCCGAATCGCCGGGCACGACGATGACCTGGGCGATTTGAAACGCCCGGCTGATGCTCTCTTCCAGGTCCGTCAGGCCGAAAGCGGCTTTAATGATCGGCTCCATCTTCTCCAGAAGCCGGTGGCCGGATTCGCTGACCTTCATGCCTGTGGCATCCGTCTCCAGCAGGCCCAGCTCCTTGAGGAACTCAACCTCGCCGCGCAGGACGCGCTCCGTCATATCGAGCGAGCTGGCCAGCGTTCTTCTCCCTACGACACCGGAAACAAGGATGTGGCGCAGAATCGAGTAACGTTTTTTCATAACATCCATGAGGTCCGGCAAGAGCTGCTTTTGAATGTCAAGGATTTCTCTCATATGACGATCACAACGCTCCTGCTCCATTGATTGGACGTTTTATGTCCCGGGTATGCATTTTTCGTCCCACCCGAGCAAAAAAAATTGAGTACTGCCAGTACTTCAAATTCGGTAAGTCTTCAACTTGAATCGCACATTGTCGAGATATATCGTTCCGTGCATTATTATTATAACCAATTGCTTTGTCAGATTCAACAATTGTTCAAATATTTTTGCCTTTTTTTACTGAAAGCATTTTCAGTCTTGCTTTTTTTTATTCGGTGTCATATAATAACCCTTGCTTCACTAAATTTCAATTGCATGCGCCCGTGGTCCAATGGATATGACGTAGGCCTCCGGAGCCTGAGATAGGGGTTCGATTCCCTTCGGGCGCGCCAACACGAACGAAGATCAGTTGCGAAACTGATTTTTTTTGATTATAAGTTTGACCTTTCTTGACCTTTGTTTGTTTTTTCGGTATCATACTAGTTAACAACGAGTTCGTTTGAAAATGTTCCCTTTCGTATTAAGAAAGGCGCAGACTTTTTAAACATTCTCTTGGCCATACTGTAAGTAGTATTTCCATTTGAAACCATTGTACCCATCGAAGGAGGTAATTCTCATGAGTTTTATCCCTATGGTCGTTGAACAGGACGCCCGCGGCGAAAGAGGCTATGATATCTATTCCCGTTTGCTGAAGGACCGCATCATTTTCCTCGGTACCGGCGTAAACGATGTCGTCGCGAACTCCATTATTGCCCAGCTTCTTTTCCTGGCCGCACAAGACCCTGACAAAGATATCAGCCTTTACATCAATAGCCCAGGCGGTTCCATTACAGCAGGGATGGCCATCTACGATACGATGCAGTTCATCAAGCCGGACGTTTCCACGATCTGCGTGGGCATGGCCGCTTCCATGGGCGCATTCTTGCTGACGGCCGGCGCCAAAGGCAAGCGCTACGCGCTTCCTAACAGCGAAGTGATGATCCATCAGCCGCTCGGCGGTGCGGAAGGTCAAGCTTCCGATATCGAGATCCGCGCGAAACGCATCCTCAAAATGCGCGACAACCTGAACAAAATTCTTGCCGAGCGCAGCGGCCAGCCGCTGGAGCGCATCGAGAAGGATACGGACCGCGACTACTTCATGAGCGCTGCGGAAGCGGCGGAATACGGACTTATTGACAAAGTCATCGAGCGCGTGTAACGCCATCCGCTCAAAATAACAAAAAACCAGCCTTCCCGAACGCTTCCGGGCGCTCAGGGGCTGGTTTTTTTATGCTTACTTTTTATCTTCCATAGGGTAGAAAATCAGATCGATCGGGAACGCCGATCCCGCCGGAGGCGTGAACTCGATATCCAGGGAATCTTCGCTTCCCGTGGTCCGGGCCAGCAGCGTCAAACCGTCGAACGCCGTGACTACGCCGGAATACGGAACGGGAATCATTTCTCCGTTCACCTTGAACGGACCTTTGAACACGCCGCCTTTGGCCATCATCATGACCGCCATTTTGCGCGGCTTGTTGATATGCATTTTGTACACGACGCCGTAGTTGCCGCCGTTATCCACGTTTTCCTTGCGCATCACATCGTAGCCTTTGACGAACGGGTCGGTTTTGTTGTCTCCGATCGATACCACCGATGTTTTGGTAAAGGATGAAGCATCTATATCCCAATTAATCTGGGAGACCGGGAACGTTCCCCGCACATGGCCGGTGTAAGGCAGCAGCGGAAGATCTTTCAACGAGTTCGTGGACAGCTTCTCGGTAACGGCAAAAGACATTTGCAGTTCCCCGTCCGTTTCCACGTCGTAGAACAGGTTCACGCCTTGACCCGGATAAAAATCGGGAAGCTTCGCATAAACATACGTTTGATGCGGCGGAATGGTCAGCTTTTGGTCATACACATTGTTTAGCAAAAAGTCCACGGAAGCTTCGCTTCCAATCAAATTCGCATATACGGAAGGATATACTTCGCCTTTGTTCGTCGTTTTGATCGTAACGGCTTGGTCCGTATTGTTGGTGGCGAAAATCGCCATCGTCATCTTTTGCTTCGTGCCGTTAATGTGATCGGCATACAAGCGCGCTTTTCCGTTGATGTTATCCTGATACAAAATCCCTCTCTCGGTAAACTCTTCGGGACTGTCGCTAACCAGAAGCTTGCGGTCGGTCTCTTGCGTCACCTTCTTGGTCAAAGCCGGCATTTGGTTAAAATGCGCCCAGATGATGCCCCAATCCGCTTTGATCGAGCTGCCGATCGGCTTGGTGTAAATCGGATACTCGAACTCGCTCAAATACTGCTGGTCGACGACTGTGACATAGCTTTTGAACTCCTTGCTCACATGTCCATGGGCATCGGCCACCGTCAAGGATACCGGATACTTGCCCGGTTGGAAAAAGGCTTCCTGCTTCCCTTTCCAGTTGTAAGATACAAGGCCTTCCGCGTCCGGATCGTAACTCAGGTCGACGTATTTGACAGGCTCTCCGAGCCGGTACGAAGCCTTCGCCGTTGTAAACTTGGCGACAGGTGTGGAGTTGCTGTCCCGATCTACATAAACACCCTCAGCCGCAGGAAACGAAATGATTTCCACCCGGCGGAGCTCGCCGTTGTACGTATATTTGGCCCCCATATAGTCCGCTACCCATGTCAGCTTCACTAGCAGCTTGCCATTCACGATTGAAGCAACTTTATCAAAAGGGGTATCGACGCCGTTGATCGTCACTTTCTTGTTGTCGACATCCAATACGATATCGTAACCCGATGGTGTCATATGAATCGTCCGGGTCGCGTCGCTCCACTCGACTTTGAATCCCATCGAATCGCCGAGGAATTTGGCGGGAACGAACGTGCTTCCGTCAATAATCGTGGCCGGGGCGTCCAATTGCACCTGCTCGCTGTTCACAAATGCATCCGTCTTGTCCAAATACAGCAGGATCATGGAGGCGCTTGCGGAAACCGCACCGGCTACAGGCGCTATGGCGATGCTCGACACAAACATAAGCAGCGCCAGCAGCAGGGTAAGCTCTTTCTTGAACTGTTTCATCTTCTTACTCCTTTTGTCCGATAAGTAAGTGAAAATGGCAAAAAGCCTTTTCCTTCTTTAGTCACGTTAATTAGACGCGCGCATCAAGAGAAAGGTTTCTCACATTCACAAGTTGTTAACAATTTTGCCACGGAATTAGCTGATAAAGGAAATTGAGCGAACGGCCCGGCGGAAACATATATTCCTTCGAAATGACAGGCGCCGGCCGCTTGCGCAACCGGGAAGGAGACAGCTTGGCAGGGAAAAAACCTGCGAAAGTACAGGTTTTTCCTGTGCAATTGACTTATTTTGGAGAAAAACCTGCAAAAGTACAGGAATTTTCACCGAAAGTGAATCTGAGCCCACGTATTCGGTGAAAAGCCTGCACTTTCGCAGGAATTCTTCGCGGCCAGCGATCAAGGACGCAAATTCATGTATTTTTGCAGGTTTTCTTCGTGCAGCCTGGCAGATTGCGGCTATCGCCTCTGACGCGGCGGGGGGGGTCTTGGGCAGCCTGATTTTTGCAGGCTTTCTACGCAGCACGGCCAGGCGGATTACGCAATCGACTCCGACCCCTCGCATCTTTGAGCAACTAAGGCAAAAACGCAAAAAAGCTTCCCCGAGAGGAAGCCTTCGTTCGAATTATTGGTTCTCCAATTCTTCTTTGCTGACCAATGTGACTAAAGCGTTTACAGCCTGCTCGGCGTCCGAACCTTCCGCACTTATGAAAACTTCGGTCCCTGTGCTGATGGCGAGGCTCATAATACCCATGATGCTCTTCGCATTTACTTTCTTTTCATCTTTTTCAACAAAGATTTCCGATGAAAATTTATTCGCCTCTTGAACAAACAATGCCGCAGGTCTGGCATGAAGTCCCGTTCTCAACTTCACAACGACTGGCCGTCTGGACATGGAACTAATTCCCCCTACTCAAGCTTATATGAAATACTGTCGAATACATCTCATTACCCTATGTTAAAACATTATAGCATTTTTCGCGGAAGTACACTAGAAAAATTGAGAAAAACTTGCGAATTAGCTGTTTGGTTGTGTCGTACTTACGAATTTCGCAGTTTTTCGGCTAATTCATCTATTTTTCGAAGGCGATGATTCACGCCCGACTTGCTGACGCTGCCTTTTAGCATATCGCCGACTTCCTTCAGGTTCATATCCGGATGCTGCAGCCTGATTTCGGCGACTTCCCGCAGCTTCTCCGGCAAGTTCTCGAGGCCGACTTCCCTTTGCAGCAGTCGGATGTTGTCGATCTGCCTGACGGCCGCGCCGATCGTCTTGTTCAGGTTTGCCGTTTCGCAATTCACGATACGGTTCACCGAATTGCGCATATCTTTCATAATGCGCACGTCCTCGAACCGCAGCAGCGCTTGATGAGCGCCGATGATGCTCAGGAATTCGATGATTTTCTCGCCTTCCTTGATGTAAAAGACGAACCCTTTTTTGCGCTCGATGAAGCGCGCATTGAGATCGAACTTGTTCGCCAACTGGCACAGCGCTTTGCAATGCTCTTCATAGATCGAGGCGATCTCCAGATGGTACGAGGAGCCCTCGGGGTTGTTAACCGAGCCGCCGGCCATAAATGCACCGCGCAAATACGCCCGTTTGCAGCAGTTGCCGCGGATAATTTCCCTTTCGATATCGGGCGTGAACAGAAAGCCCTCGGAGACGATTTTCAGGTCGCTCAGAAGCTCCTGCACTTGTCCGGGCACTCTGACGATGTACACGTTGTTCTTCTTGAGGCGCATTTTTTTGCGCACAAGCAGCTCCGTATGGAGGTGGTACGTCTTTTTCAGGAGGGTATAGATTCTCCTTGCGATGGCGGCGTTTTCGGTTGAAATGTCCAGGATGACGCGTTGATTAGACAACTGCACGGTGCCGTTCATACGGATCAGCGCCGACAGTTCCGCTTTTTCGCAGCACGCATCCGTTTCGATTAAAGTCAGTTCTTTTTTGGTTTGTGCCGCAAAGGACAAAGGTCTCACCTCTTCCTTAACATCCAGCTTTCGACGAGCTGATAAATATGGTCACTCAGCTTTTCAGCATCGTGGCGCAGGTAGGTACGGAACAGCACGAGCCGGTCGGCAATGACCTGGTACCCTCTCTTCGTCACTTCATCCAAATCGAGGTGGACGGCCTTGGAGCCCTGCTCCGCGTACTTGGCCTGAACCTGAGGCGGAATCTCGCCATTGTTGACGATGACATAGTCGAACAAATGGTGGCCCAAATGGCTGTGAATCGCGTCCAAATGGTCGCCGACCGAGTAATCGTCCGTTTCGCCCGGCTGCGTCATCACATTGCAGATGAACATTTTCACGGCGTCCGAGCTCATGATTTCCTGAGCGATTTGGGGAACCAGCAGATTGGGGAGTATGCTCGTATATAAACTTCCCGGACCGCACAGAATCGCATCCGCCTGGCGAATGGCCTGCAGCGCCTCCTCCAGAGGAGCGACATCGGGAGGTTCGATCAATACGCGCTTGATCCGGCCCTGCGCCTTGGGGATTTTGGACTCGCCCTCGACCGTTGAGCCGTCTTCCATGACAGCTTTCAGCACAATCGCATGGCTGGATGCCGGCAGCACTCTGCCCTTGACCGCGAACACCCGGTTCATCTCTTTGACAGCGGTGACAAAGTCGCCTGTAATGTCCGTGAGAGCAGCCAGAATCAAATTCCCGAGACTGTGTCCGGCAAGCCCGGTTCCCGTCTGAAACCGGTACTGCAGCATTAAAGAAAGCAGAGGCTCCACATCGGCCAAAGCCGTCAGCACGTTGCGAATGTCGCCGGGTGGCGGCATCTGCATTTCCGCTCGGAGAATCCCAGAGCTCCCCCCGTCATCGGCGACTGTCACAATAGCCGTAATATCAACGGGCTTCTCTTTCAATCCTCTAAGCATAACCGAAAGCCCGGTGCCGCCGCCGATAACAACGATCTTGGGAACGCTCTGCAAGCTATCTCTTTTCATCTATACACCCTCTTAAATAATGAACAGCTTCTTATACGCGGTCACGTTCGGCGTCCCGGTGGCTTACACGCACGACTTCCGTCTCGCTGGTCCCCATTACTTTGCCCAAATATTCCGAAATGGCGACAGACCTGTGCTTGCCTCCCGTACAACCGATTCCGACGACGACCTGGCTCTTGCCTTCTTTCTTGTACTGCGGCATCAGGAAGTGCAGCATATCCAGCAGTTTGGCAAGAAATTCCTGCGTTTCGTTCCATTTCATGACGTAATCGTACACATCCGGGTCCTGACCGGTCTGCGGACGCAGTTGATCGACATAATGCGGATTCGGCAAAAAGCGCACGTCAAAAATCAAATCGGCATCAATCGGGATTCCGTACTTAAATCCAAAAGAGATTACATTTATAGATATGCGATTCGTTTCCAAATTGGTAAACCTGGAAATAATTCTTTCCTTGAGCTGGGTCGGCTTAAGCGCACTCGTATCGATGACTTGCGTCGCCAAGCCTTTCAGCTCTTCAAGCAGCTTGCGCTCCAGGCCGATACCGTCCAGCGGTACGCCCTGCGGAGCGAGCGGATGGCGGCGGCGGCTTTCCTTATAACGCTGCACCAGGGCAGCATCCGTAGCGTCAAGGAACAGAATCTCGTAGGTCAGGGTATAATTCTCTCGAATGCTGCGCAGCGACTCCTGAAGCGCCGTAAAAAACTCACGCCCCCGCAAATCAATCACCAGCGCGACTTTGCCGATTTTGCCCGCCGACTGTTCGATCAGTTCGGCAAATTTGGGTATGAGCACCGGAGGCAAATTATCGACGCAAAAAAATCCGAGATCCTCCAGACTCTGTACAGCGATCGTCTTTCCTGCGCCCGACATTCCTGTGATGATGACCAGCTTCGCTAAAGGGTGGATTTCTTCCATGGTTACACACCTTCCTTTGGAGTGCGTTTCGAGGACGGGTGTTGAGGCTTGGGAAAGGATTTCCGTTCCGAATATCGGATGTCGGGTGCACGTTTGCGAAGACGAACGCTTCGCAATTTCCGTGAACGGCCGAGCCTTTCGCTAACCTTCGCGATAAAGACGCATTGCTTTTCAGGCACCCGGAGATCCTTTCTCCAAAGCTGCAGCCCGTCTGCGAAACATGGCTGACACTAACGCAAGCTCAAACCGGCGGCGCCAACGACGCCCGCATCGTTGCCGAGTGTGGCAGGAACGATCTCAACGCCCTCGGCCGCCACTTCAGTCGTATATTTTTTAAACGTCTCCCGAATCGGGGCGAACAGGATTTCTCCCGCCTTGGATACGCCGCCGCCGATAACAAAGCGCTTCGGATTCAGTATGATGGAAACGGTCGCCATCGAACGGCCGAGGTAATAAGCGGCACGGTTCACGATACGCAGCGCCACTTCGTCCCCGCTTTTCGCCGCATCGAACACGTGTTTGGCTTCGATATTGTCGTGCAGAGCAAGCGATGTGCGCTCGCCGCGCTCTACGGCTTCTTTGGCCATGCGGATAATTCCCGTCGCGGAAGAAACCGTCTCCAGGCAGCCCACTTGACCGCAGCCGCAATTGATCGCTTCGATATCGGGAACGATGCTAATATGTCCGAGCTCGCCGGCCATACCGTTGGACCCTTGATAAATTTTCCCGTTAATGATAATGCCTCCGCCAACACCCGTTCCCAGCGTATAGCATACGCTGTTATCGATGCCTGCAGCCGCTCCCGCCCATGCTTCACCAAGAGCGGCGACGTTCGCGTCGTTGTCTATTTTTACCGTTTTGCCAAGCAAAGCTTCAAGCGTGCTTTTTGCGTGGACATCGCGCCATTGCAAGTTCGGCGAAAATTTGACAATGCCCTCCGGAATATTCAGAAATCCCGCAAGACCTGCACCAATACCGGCCACTTGCTCCCACTCGAAAGGAGAATCGTCAACAATTTTGCGCACATATTCGGCAATCCGGTTCAAAACAGCCTCAGGCCCCTGATCCGCGCCCGTAGGCCCCTCATAAGTGTGCAGCAGCTTTCCGTGCTCGTCGCAAATGCCGACCTTAATACTGGTACCGCCTAAATCTACACCGATATAAATCTGATTTGACATTGCAAGGTCACCTCAACGAATAATCATAAAATTTTCAGATATAAGCTCCTGATCCAACTATATGACAAGCCCGAATACAGGTCAAGGTTGAACAGAATTTAGCAGCTCCCCATACAGTAAGAAAAACGTGGAAAGCATTGCCCTCCACGTTTTCGTAACAGATCCGGTCGAATTACAGCGACTGGCTCCAATCGTGCACGATATGTCCTTCAAGGAACTTCTCGCATTCAAGCGCCGCTGCGCATCCGCTGCCTGCGGCCGTAATTGCCTGGCGATACTTCGTATCCTGAACATCTCCGCACGCGAATACGCCGGGAATGTTCGTTTCTGTCGTACCCGGCTTGACCAGGATGTAACCCTGCTCGTCAGTCGTAATTTGACCGCCGAGGAATTTCGTGTTCGGCGTGTGGCCGATCGCTACGAAAATGCCGTCCGTTTCGATAATCTCTTCATTGCCGGTTTCGTTGTTTTTCACTTTCAAACCGGTAACGCCTTTGTCGCCGGAAACGACTTCAAGCGGCGTATTGTTGAGCGCCCATTTGATTTTCTCATTGCCGCGTGCGCGGTCCTGCATGATTTTGGAGGCGCGCAGCTCATCGCGGCGGTGTACCAGGCGAACTTCGGAGGCGAAGCGAGTCAGGAAGTTCGCTTCTTCCATCGCGGAGTCCCCGCCGCCGACTACGATAATTTTTTTGCCGCGGAAGAAAAATCCGTCGCATGTAGCGCAAGTGCTGACGCCGCGTCCGATGCTGTCTTTTTCGTTGGTGATACCCAGCAGTTTGGCGGAAGCTCCCGTAGAAATAATCAGCGTCTCGGTTTCGATCTCGCCCAGACCTTCAACCTGCAGCTTGAAAGGACGATTCGTCAGTTCAACGGAGTTGACCCAGCCTGTTTTAAACTCGGCGCCGAAACGCTCCGCTTGTTTGCGCATATTTTCCATGAGCTCCGGCCCCATAATTCCTTCAGGGAATCCCGGAAAGTTCTCTACTTCAGTTGTGGTCGTTAATTGGCCTCCCGGTTCCGGACCTTCAATGACAAGCGGACTAAGGTTGGCACGAGCTAAATAAATGGCTGCTGTCAGACCGGATGGCCCTGTTCCTACAACGACTGTTTTATACATATGGTTTCCCTCCTATTTGAGAAGCTTATATATGCAAGCAGAAATGAGTTCCGCCTACTGGATTTGGAAAAGAAAGCCGGGGTTCGCCGCAAGCGGCGGTCACAACCGGTCAAATACTGGTGAATTTCGGGAAAATGGCTTCCATTTTTTCACGCAGCCCGCAAGCTTCGTCGATCAGTTTCACGTTTTTGCTTACGGTAGAGACGGTGACGCCGTAACGAACCGACACTTCCTGATACGAAATGGCGCGGCGGTGCATTTTGGCGATCAAATATTCCAAAGCTGCGGCCCAGCCTTCCGACTTGTTGATTTTGGGCACACCCGGATAAATCTTGGTCAAATATTCGACCCAGAGAATTTCCAGATCGTACTGCTGAATCATATCATACCGCTTATGCATATGCGCAAGCGCGGTTTCCATCACTCCCTGCCACTTGGAATCCCATACAGGCAAGTGCGGGGAGTACGGTGAAGCCTGCACGACGACGTCGCGCTGTTCGAGAACCGCCGGCAGCGGATCGCGGACGCCGATGCTGCGGAGTACGAATATGGCGACCTTTTTCAAATAATCGTCCTCTTCGCGCTCCAGAATAAAATCTTTCAGGGCATCCTTCACTTCATTGTCGGCAATGAGGCCGAACGCCTGAATGACCTGCAGCTTGGTATCGATATCCCCGTGCCGAAGCGCCCAAAAGAACGAAGAGCGAACCAGCGGGTCTTTCTTCAACTGCTCCGGTATGCCTTGAGTCGATTTTTCCAGCACGCGGAATTGTTCCTCGAAAGGCAGATGGTAATGGTAGCTCCACGTCGGCGTTGCGGCATCGTCCTTGAGGTTTCGCAGCTGATCCAAATAAAATTTGGAAATCTCCGTCCCCGGGTCGAGCTTCTCCACTTGCTTCCAGTGGCGCTGCGCCTCCGCGAACCGGCCGATATGGCACGCAGCTACCGCGGCATAATGATACAGGCAAGGATCGGCTGCGCCTTCGCCCGCCTTAATCAGACGCTTGAACAGATGGTACGCCTTCTCGTGCTCGGCCAAAATCCCCATCGTCGTAGCAAGCTTGAATACATGATCCTGCTGAAACGGATACGTTTTGCACAGCAGCTCCACCAGTTCCGCAAGCTCTTTCTTATTGCCGAAATGCTGGTGGAAAATGGCCAGATTGCACAGCGCGTGCAAATTGCCGGAATCGATTTCGAGAACGCTGTGGATCGTCGACATCGATTTCTCGAACTGGCCCATGTAATAGTAGGCCAACGCCAAATTGTTCCGGGCCGCCAGGAAATCCGGATGCTTCTTGATCAGCTTCTCCAGCTGGCGCACCGCCTCGGCAAATTTGCCTTCTTCCAGAAGGGCCCTCGCCTTATCATGCTCGAAGAGCCCTTCTCGACTCTTGATGCTAGTGAGAGGGGCAGGGCGTTCAAGCTCGTAGCTGAGGAGCTCCATCATTTCTTCCGATTCTTCGAGGAACTGCCCGCTCGGGTCGTTCTCCAAATATTGGACCAACGCTTGCTCCGCCAGCTCAAAATTTTCCATGTTGGCGTAGTTGTTGGCCATATAAAAATGACATTCCGTCATCGTCGGATCGATTGTATCAAGAATTTGCTGCAAAATAAGGTTCGACTCGTCGTAATTGCCCGTCTCGGAGAGAACCCCTGCAAGATTGCAGTGATTCACCGGGTTATCCGGTTCGTACTCTACAGCACGCCGGAAATATTTTAATGCCTTATCGTAATGAAATCGATCCAGGGATTGAACCGCTCTCTCGAAAAAGAATGCGGCATCCATGTTGATTGAAATGACTTTGGGCTTCAGCGCTTTGGACACACGCTTCTTCTTTTCCATAGCAAGGCACCTCCGGTAAATTGATTTCCATCAAATTATACCATAGATCACCCGGAAGCCAAAAACTTTATCCAAAAGGAGGAAAAATTTAGATCAGGTTTAAAAAGCCGGCTTTCAGAACCGAGAAGGTTGGACGATATCCGGAGAAGGAGGAACGGAGCGTAGAGGGGTTCTACGTGAGTACCGGACTTCCCGGATTCGTTCAAGATTCGATGCCGATTAAGCTTCCTGACTCAGCTTCGTTATCAAAGCCGGCTTTTTAAACTCCCTTACACGCCGCCGTATTTGAAGAGGGAGGATAGGGATCCTCCTTCAGTAATAATGCGAATAGCGTCCGACAGCAGCGGAGCTACGGACAGCACGCGGAATTTCTCGGAGTGGCCGTCCGGAATTGCGATGGAATCGGTAATAATAACTTCCTTGATGTTCGGATGGTCGAGACGCTGGAGCGCAGGACCGGAGAAAACAGGGTGAGTCGCGCAAATATATACGTCGTGAGCGCCTCTCTCCTTGAGCCCTTCCACAACATTGACGATCGTCGTTCCGGTATCGATCAAATCCTCGATAATGATCGGCGTACGGCCCGCGACATCGCCGATCACATGCGTGATCACGGCTTCGTTGTGAGCAGGACGTTTTTTGATCATCATGGCAAAAGGCGCATCGAGAATGTTCGCCATTTTCTCGGCGGTCGTCGCGCGCCCGGCATCCGGGGATACGATAATCGGATCGACAAGATTTTTCTTGCGGACGCAATCGCTGATTAAATCAAGTGCGGTCAAGTGATCCACAGGAATATTGAAAAAGCCCTGGATCGCAGGAGCGTGCAGGTCGATTGTCACCACGCGGTGTGCGCCCGCGGCACTGAACAGGTCAGCGACCAATTTAGCGGAAATCGGCTCACGGGGAGCAGCTTTACGTTCTTGACGGGAGTAGCCATAGTAAGGAATGACAAGGTTGATTGTTCTTGCGGAGGCTCTTTTCGCCGCATCCATCATGACCAGAAGTTCCATCATATGCTCATTGATCGGATGGGAAAACGTTTGTACCAGAAATACGTCGCAGTTACGAATCGATTCTTCGTAAAGACAGTAAATTTCTCCGCTTTTAAAACGGGACAGTTTGATTTGCCCAAGCGGCTGGCCGAGCTCATTGCAAATACGTTCCGCAAGCTTCGGATTCGACGATCCGGAAAATATTTTAACATTGTCGCTATACATGGTTAATGGCTACCTCCGAAGGTTTCATTAAATAGGATTATTCATGCCTATATCATTATACATGAAAGGTGTCGAATTTAAAAAGTAACAAGATGCCGCTTTCTCGTAGAAAATGTGGCTATTTCGTTAAATCCTAGCTCTTTCAGCAGCGCTCTGGCCTGGTCCAAATATTGGGACAACCGCTCCGGCTGGTGCGCGTCCGAACCGATGGTTAAAGGAATTCCCACCTTATGGCAATATTCCAGCATCCGCCTGCTCGGAAACATCTCTTCGCACGGCATGCGCAGGCCGGATGCGTTCAGCTCGATCGCAAGCCCGCACTCCTTGACCGTGTCCAGCGCAGCTTTTTCCAGCTCCCACGGATCGCGTTCCGGCTTATACCCGAATCGTTTGATGACATCGATATGGCCGATATAATCGTAAAATCCCGTTCGCGCCGCTTTCATCACCGCATCGTAATATTGCGCGTACACTTCATAGACATTCTTGCCGTCCCATCCCGCTACCTGGCGAAAATCGGAAATATCCCACTCGCCCAAAAAATGCACCGAGCCGATCACGTAATCCCACGGGTATGCCTTGACGATCCGCTCGATCTCGGCCTCGAAGCCTTCGATATAATCGCCTTCAAGCCCGACGCGGATGTCGATCCGGTCCTTGTACTTTTCTTTCAGATGCAGGCATTCCTCCACGTAGCGCGGCAGCTCATCCATAGGCATCGCCATCTCGGGCCAATAGGCCGCCGGGTCCACGTGCAAAAGCGGCATATGATCCGACAGCCCCAACTGCGTGAGCCCGATCTCGATGCCGCGTTTGACATAATCCTCCAGTTCCCCGGAGGCGTGACCGCAGCGCACATGATGTGTATGATAATCAATCAACATCCGTATCACTCCAGGTCTGCAAAATATTTATTTTTTGACGTGCCGGCGCTCCAGCTCTTTCATGACTTCGTCAAGCGGGAGCTTGTTGTTGCGCAGCAGCACCATCAAGTGGAAAATCAAATCGCTCGCTTCGTAGCGAAGCTCGTCGTTGTCCTGATTTTTCGCGGCGATGATCACTTCCGCGGTTTCCTCGCCGACTTTTTTCAAAATTTTGTCGACGCCTTTTTCAAACAGGTAGGTCGTGTAGGCTCCCTCCGGGCGTTCGGCTTCCCGCGATGCGATCACGGCTTCCAGCTCGGACAAAATCGCGAAGCGGCCTGCCGGCGCAGCTTCGATAGCTTCCGCCGCGGCGCCTTCCGTTTCCAGCGGAATGCTGTTGTAGAAGCAGCTGTACTTGCCGGTATGGCAAGCCGGACCCGTCTGCTCGACCAGAACGAGCAGCGTATCGGCGTCGCAATCATAGCGCAGCGCCTTAACCTTTTGCGTGTGGCCGGAAGTGGCCCCTTTATTCCAAAGCTCCCCGCGGGAACGGCTCCAGAACCACGTCTGGCCGGTGGAAATCGTGCGCTGCAGCGACTCGCTGTTCATATAAGCCAGCATGAGCACTTCTTTGCTGACGGCATCCTGCACGACGGCAGGCACAAGTCCGTGAGCGTCGAATTTGATCGTATCTATCGCAAATGTCATCGGATTTCAACTCCTTTGTCCTTAAGGTCGTTCTTGACCTCTTGGATCGTCAGCTCTTTATAGTGAAAAATGGTGGCGGCCAAGCCCGCATCGGCCTTGCCTTCGGTGAATACGTCGTAAAAGTGTCCGACCCGGCCCGCTCCGCCGGATGCGATGACAGGGATGCCAACCAACCCGGATACTGCACTGGTTAGCTTCAAATCGAAGCCGTCCTTCGTTCCGTCCGCATCCATGCTCGTCAGCAAAATCTCGCCGGCTCCCAGCTCTTCGACGCGGCGGGCCCACTCCAGCGTTTTGATGCCCGTACCGTTGCGCCCGCCGTGCGTGAACACTTCCCATTCGCCCCACTCCGCGTTATACTTCGCATCGATGGCGACGACCACGCACTGCGAACCGAACTTGCGCGCCCCGTCGGAAACAAGCTGCGGATTGCGGATCGCCGCAGTATTGATGCCGATCTTGTCCGCACCGGCCCGCAGCAGACGCTTCATGTCGTCCACGCTGGCAATGCCTCCGCCCACGGTAAAAGGAATCGTAATCTCCCCCGCCGTCTGGCGAACGACCTCAACCATCGTAGCCCTGCCTTCGTGCGAAGCCGAAATATCGAGGAATACAAGCTCATCCGCGCCTTCGCGGTCATAAATCGCAGCCAGCTCCACCGGATCGCCCGCATCGCGCAAATTGACGAAATTAACTCCTTTGACGACCCGACCGTCCTTCACATCGAGGCAAGGGATAATTCTTTTTGCCAACATAAGGGCACCTCCTTCGTCATTAATGCCGGAACAATCAGCGGGAAATCAGCTTGACCGCTTCTTCCAGCTTGATGCTGCCCGTGTACAGCGCCTTGCCGACAATCGCGCCGCCGACGCCTTGATCCGCATGCTCGGCGAGACGAATGAGATCGTCCATTTTGCTGACGCCGCCGGAAGCGATGACCGTCTGTCCCGACACTTTGGCCAAATGGGCGATCGCCTGCGTATTCGGGCCTTCCATCATGCCGTCGCGGGAAATATCCGTGAAAATAAACGTCTTGGCGCCGCGCTCCGCAAGCTCGACCGCGAGATCCTCCGCTTTCACCTGCGACGTTTCCAGCCATCCGCGGGTCGCCACAAAGCCGTCGCGCGCGTCGATGCCGATCGCCACTTTTTCACCGTGCTTCGCAAGCAAATTATAAACAAACTGGCGGTCCTCAATCGCCGCCGTTCCGATAATGACCCGCGATACGCCGAGCGCAAGCAAGCGGTCCACATCCTGCTCCGTGCGCAGCCCGCCGCCGATTTGCACGGGAACTTTGACGCTTTGCGCGATTTGCCCGATCAACTTGTCATTCACGGGATGGCCCGCTTTGGCTCCGTCCAGATCGACCAGATGAATCCATGCCGCGCCCTGGGCCGCCCAGTCTTGAGCGACTTCCAGCGGATTTGTATTGTAAACCGTCTCTTGGTTGTAATCGCCCTGCACAAGACGGACGCATTTGCCATCGCGAATATCGATAGCCGGGTAAATGATGAATGAAGACATGAATTCCCGCACCTCGCTTAACACATTTTCAAAAAATTATCGAGCAGGCGCATGCCGATATCGCCGCTCTTTTCCGGGTGAAACTGCATGCCGTAGACGTTGTCTCTGCCGACAATAGCCGTCACAGGCTGATAATAATCCGTCACCGCGAGCAGATCGGACTCCCGCTCCGGCTTCGCATGGTAAGAATGCACGAAGTATACGTGGCCTTCTTCGATGCCGGCAAACAACGGGCTCCCGCTTTGCTTGTAGCTGAGCCGGTTCCATCCCATGTGCGGCACCTTGTAATCGCCCCGGAAGCGCACAACCTGGCCGGGCAGCAGATTCAGCCCCTCGTGATCGCCGTGCTCCTCGCTGCTTGAGAACAGCAGCTGCATGCCCAGGCAAATGCCCAGCAGCGGCTTGCCTGACTCCGCATAGCGGACGACGACATCGCGCAGCTCCGATTCGCGCAGATGCTCCATCGCGTCGCCGAAAGCCCCTACGCCCGGCAGGATCGCGCCGTCTGCGGCCATAATCCGCTCCGCGTCGCCGGTCACGACAGCCTCATGCCCGAGCCGTTCCACGGCTTTGCTGACGCTATGCAAATTGCCCATTCCATAGTCGATAATTGCAATCATGCTACAGCACTCCCTTCGTCGAAGGAACCCCCTGCACGCGAGGATCGATTGAAGTCGCCTCATCCAGCGCGCGGCCCAATGCTTTGAACACCGCTTCGATCATGTGGTGCGTGTTCTGGCCGTAATGAACGATAACGTGCAAAGTAATCCGCGCTTCGAGCGCCAGCTTCCACAGAAACTCCTGCACGAGCTCCGTCGAGAAGCTGCCCACGTTCTGCGAAGGATACTGGGCGCGGTATTCAAAATGCGGACGGTTGCTGATGTCGATGACGACCTGTGCCAGCGCCTCATCCATCGGAACGAATACGCTCGCGTAGCGCTTGATGCCTTTTTTGTCGCCGAGCGCTTCGCGCAGCGTCTGGCCGAGGCAGATGCCGATATCCTCCACCGTGTGGTGATCGTCGATCTCGATATCGCCTTTCGCAACCACGTTCAGGTTGAACTGCCCGTGCTTCGTGAACAAATCGAGCATATGGTTGAGAAAAGGCACATCCGTCTCAAGCTCGGAAATTCCCGTGCCGTCCACCTCGAACGTCAACTGAATGTCGGTTTCGTTCGTCTTGCGAGAAACGCTCGCCCTGCGGGAAAGCTGTTCTTGTTCCGCCATCGCTACTTCAACTTCCCTTCCTTTTTGAGTCTGACCTCCACCGCTCTGGCGTGGCCTTCCAGCCCTTCATTGCGGGCCAATATCATAATCTGTTCGCCGTTCGCCAACAGCGCTTCCTTGCTGTAGTGAATGACGCTTGATTTTTTTATAAAATCGTCCACGTTCAGCGGAGACGAAAAACGCGCCGTACCGTTCGTCGGCAGCACATGGTTCGGACCGGCGAAATAATCGCCTACCGGTTCGGTGCTGTATGGGCCGAGGAAAATAGCCCCCGCGTTCTCAATGCGCGGCAGCAGCGCAAAAGGCTCCTGCACCAGCAGCTCGCAATGCTCCGGCGCGAGCCTGTTGACGACACCGATGCCTTCGTCCAAGCTCTCCACAAGCAGGATCGCGCCCCTGGTCGCTGTGGACACGGCGGCGATCGCTTTTTTCGGCAGCACGTCCAGCTGCCTCCACAGCTCCTGCTTCACCTCTTCGGCCAGCTCCCGCGACGGCGTCACCAGAATGGCCGGCGACATTTCGTCGTGCTCCGCCTGCGCGAGCAGATCCGCGGCGACATATTCAGGGTCGGCCGAGCCGTCGGCCAGCACGACGATGTCGGTAGGGCCGGCGATCATGTCGATATCGACGACGCCGAACACATAGCGCTTCGCCAGCGCTACGTAAATGTTGCCCGGCCCGACGATTTTGTCGACCGCCGGGATCGATTCCGTGCCGTAGGCCAGCGCGGCGATCCCCTGGGCGCCGCCTGCGCGGTAGATCTCCCGCACGCCCGCTTCGGCAGCCGCCACGAGGATGTGCGGGTTGATGCCTTCCTCGCCCGCGGTGGCCGGAGGCGTCACCATCGCGATCTCCGGCACCCCCGCCACGAGCGCGGGGATGGCGTTCATGAGCACGGAGGAAGGGTAAGCCGCCTTCCCTCCGGGCACGTACAATCCGACCCGCTTCAGCGGTCGGATGATTTGGCCCAGCAGGCTGCCGTCCGCCTGCAGGTCCATCCACGACGCGCGTTTCTGTTTCTCATGAAACGCGCGAATGTTGGCGGCGGCCTGCCGCAGCGCCGCCACGAAACCGGCGTCGACCTGCGCGTACGCCGCCTGGACCTCCTCGTCGCTCACGCGAAGCTCGGCGACGTCTACGCCATCGAACTGCCGCGCGAAGCGCCGCAGTGCCGCATCCCCCTCCTGCCGCACCGCTTCGATGATGCGGCGGACGCTCTCATTTTGCTCGGGCGAGCCGTACTCGACCTCCCGCTTTAAATCAAATTCCGAGGCAGGTACTATCCGCATGTCTATTCATCCTTTCCATGGAGCTCCGCTCTTTTGCCTGTTTCTATCGCACAGGAGTCTGTCCGACGGAGTTACTTTTGTGCATACCGGGTGAATCATGACTGCATATTTGCTGTCATTTTGTATATATACCTTCTACTTGGTTCATCGGACAGACTCCTAGCTTCCGACCCCGTTACACCTGCGCCGGCACAGGCAGCACCGCTTGCAAAAGATCGCACAGCCGCTGAATCTGCTCGTTCTTCATCCGGTAGCTGACCCGGTTGGCGATCAGCCGGCTCGTGATCTGGAAAATCTCTTCCTGCTCGACAAGCCCGTTCTCCTTGAGCGTCTGCCCGGTTTCGACCATGTCGACGATCCGGTCGGCAAGGCCGATCAGCGGCGCGAGCTCAATCGAGCCGTTCAGTTTGATGACCTCGACCTGCTGCCCCTGCTCGCGAAAATATTGCGAGGCGACGTTCGGATACTTCGTCGCCACCCGCGGATGGATCACCGGCTTCCAATCCGGCAGCCCGATCACCGACATGCGGCAGCGCGCGATGCCGAGATCCAAAAGCTCGTAGACGTTGCGGTTCTCTTCCATCAGCACGTCTTTGCCGACCACGCCGATATCCGCCACTCCGTACTCCACGTACGTCGGAACGTCGACAGGCTTGGCAAGAATGAATTCCATTCCGGCTTCGGGAACCGGAATGATCAGCCTGCGGCCTTCCTCCAGATCCTCCGGAATCGGCAGTCCCGCCTTAAGCAGCAGTTTGGCTGCCTGTTTATAGATGCGGCCTTTCGGCATCGCTACTTTTAAAATCTCTTCCATGATGCAAAGCCTCCTTCGGGCCTCCGGACAGGACGCCCGTCTCGTGAGCAAAACTGTAAGCCTGATCCGGCTTAAGGAATCATTTTGATAATATCGTGATACACCGTTCCACGCAGTTCGTATCGTCCGTTCGGGAGCATCCGTACCTCGTCAGCCCAATCCGCGCCGCCGACAAGCTGCGTCACGACGATCAGCCCATCCCGGCTGCGCATCTCCCGGGCAAGCTGCAGCGCCTCTTCCCGGTGCTCCGCGTCATAGGCGATCAACGTGCGTCCCGGCTGCTCGGCCGGCTCTTTTCCGATGACCTCCAAGATCCGGTTGGTCTTGAGGGCAAAGCCGGTGGCCGGCGCCGGACGCCCGAACTGGCTGAGCAGGTTGTCGTAACGGCCGCCGCTGCAAACCGGAAAACCGAGATCCGCGGCATAGCCTTCGAACGTCATGCCCGTATAGTAGGAAAAATCCCCGATCATCGTCAAATCAATGACCACATGCTCGCTGACCCCGTAAGCTTTCAGCACATCCCAGACTTCGCACAGATGGCGAATCGCTTCCTGCGCGACCGGGTCTTTGGAGACGTGGCGCGCCTGCTCGCAAATTTCATCTCCGCCTCTGAGCCGGAGTACGCCTTGAAGCTCGCGTTCCACCTCAGGAGGAAGTGACAGTGATTTGATCGCTTCCCGGTAACCGACGTAGTCCCGGTTCAGCAAGCATTCCTTTAGCAGCGTCTGGGCGTCTGCGCGACCTGCCAGCGTTTCCTGAAACAGCCCGTTCAGGAAGCCGACGTGGCCGAGTGCGATTTTAAACTTATCCACCCCTGCCGCCTGCAGCGACGCGATAGCGAGCGCTACAACCTCCGCATCAGCCTCGGAGGAAGCATCTCCCACGAGCTCTACGCCGGTTTGAAAAAACTCGGAGTCTCTTCCAGCTTCCTCTTCAATCGCGCGGAACACGTTGGAGTGGTAGGACAATCTCAGCGGAAAGGCATTTTCCTTCAGCAGCGACGAAACGACCCGCGCAATCGGCGCCGTTAATTCCGAACGCAAAACAAGCGTCTTGCCCTTCCGGTCCAGCAGCTTGAACAGCTTCCTGTCTTCCGTAGAGCTCGCTGCTCCTACCGTATCATAATATTCCAAAGTAGGCGTCATAATCTGACTGTATCCCCAGCGCTCCATGCACGCCAGCACCCGGAACTCAATATTGCGCAGCTTTGCTACCGCTTCGGGCAAATAATCCTTAACCCCAATCGGCTTCTCAAACACTTTTGGCTTAGACACCGTCTCACCTCTACCCTATATCCGTCATCATGCCTCAGGCATGTGCATTGCTTCGCTCGATGCTTTAGTGCGATAACGTGCTACCATACTACCAAAATAAAGAATGTACGGTAATTTTAACACGTTACCTTTTGGGCGTCAATCGCCAGATGCAAGAACCCGTCCTTTGCGGCTATCGGTCTTCACCGCGCGCAGCTCCCAGCGCACGGTGTTGCGCTGCATGACGGCGGTCGGTCGACCACGCTTGGTAAAAAAAGAGCCGTACTGCAAGCAGTACAGCTCAGATTGTTCATAAAGTGACGGGCAGCCCACGCCTCTCCTACACGGGTGCAGCGCTGAAGTGGGGAGCATACGTCGGCTT
The DNA here is from genome assembly GCF_056120505.1 of Paenibacillus sp. sgz302164. Lineage (NCBI taxonomy): Bacteria > Bacillati > Bacillota > Bacilli > Caryophanales > Paenibacillaceae > Paenibacillus > Paenibacillus sp. sgz302164. The sequence continues at coordinate 273,943 of NZ_JBVYOL010000010.1, forward strand.
GGCAGGGGAAAACCTGCGAAAGTGCAGGTTTTTCTCAGAAAAATGCTTCATTTTGGCGAAAAGCCTGCAATTGTGCAGGAATTTTCGATGAAAATGAATCTGAGCCCATGTTCGCGGCAAAAAGCCTGCACATTTGCAGGAATTTGTCGTAGCCAGCGCATCCATCGGGCAAAAACTGTACTTTTGCAGGTTTTCCTCACGCAACCAGGCAGATCGTTCGACTGGTCCTGGCACGCGGGGTTCTGGGCAGTCTGACTTTTGCAGGTTTTCTTCGCGCAACCAGATAGATAGTGCAACTAGTTTCTGGCATGCGGGTTTCCAGATAGCCTGACTTTTGCAGGTAACTTCACGTTGCCATGTTGGATGTGCTATCTTCTAGCGCGTGAGTTTTTCGACAGTCTTTCTCTTGCAGGTTTTCTTCGCACACTGCTCGCAGTACAATCTTACTCTTCCCCATGTCCTTCGCGAATGACCCGGATCGGATTGCCTGCGACAAAGCTGTGGGGAGCCACATCTTTATGCACGACCGAGCCCGCCCCGATCACCGCGTAATCCCCGATCGTCACTCCCGGAAGAATCGTCGAATTCGCTCCTACCATCACGTTGGAACCGATGCACACCTCGCCGAGCCTGTACTCTTTCGTTAAATATTCATGAGCCAGAATCGTGGTGTTGTACCCGATGATCGTATTGCTGCCGATATGAATTTTTTCCGGAAAAAACACGTCGACCATCACCATAAGGGCAAACGCCGTATGTTCGCCGACTTTCATCCCCAGCACGCTGCGGTAAATCCAGTTCTTGACCCGTAAGGACGGCGAATACCGGCTTATTTGTATAAAAATAAAGTTGCGAATCGCCTTCCATTTGCTGACCGTATGATAAATTTGCCACAGCGCATTCGGGCCTTCGACCGGAAATTTCTCCGTTCGTCTCAAGTCGTTTCCACTTCCGGAGCGGCTCCCGCAATCGCCAGCAGCTCGCGCATATCCTCAATGATATGATCCGGCTTGTATTCCTGCAGGTAGGTCCGCCCTTTCCAGGACCACGATACGCCGACCGAAGTGACGCCCGCGTTTTGCGCCGCCTGAATGTCGTAATGGCTGTCGCCGACCATGATCGCTTCGTCCACTTTACTGCCGAGCTGTTCCAGCGCCATGCGAATCCCTTCCGGATTCGGTTTCGGCTGCTTGACGTCGTCGACCGTGACGATCGCGCTGACAAAGTCGTACAAGCCGCACAGCTTCAGACCCATCAAAGTCGTCTGGCGGATTTTGCTTGTTACGATGCCGAGCTTATATCCTTTGGCATGCAGCTGCGACATCACCTCGCGGACGTGCGGAAATTCCCGAACCAATTCGTCGTGCTTGGACAAGTTGAACTCGCGGTATTTGCGGATCACGTCTTCCACTTCTTTTCTTCCTGTAAAAAACTCCATTTGCTCCACCAGAGGGCGCCCCATGTTCGGAATAATCAACTCTTTGGTAACCGGCTCCGGCGTTTCCCCTTCAAGGCTGTGAAGAAACGATTGCACGATCAGCTCATTCGTATCAACAATCGTTCCATCCAAATCAAACAGTACGGTTCGAATCATAATCGGCTCCTTTGGTATTCAACTCTTGATCCTTCTCGTTAGTATTTTCCGATGATGCTTTGGCGGAAATAATCGGATCGGCATAACGCACGGTTGCGTACCCTTTTTTCCTTCTTACAATGATAGTCGTAACCGCCGCGATAATAATAAGCAGCGAAAGCAGCTGCGAAATCCTTACATTGCCGCCGTAAGTCAAGGCACCCTGCTCAAATACGATGCTCATTGGCGACCAAAGAGCGTTCATGAGCGACGCCAGCCAGGCCGGACCTGTAAAGTCCAGACTGTCCGTACGAAGCGCTTCGATAAAGAAACGGCCGATGGAATACCAGATCAAATAGCTGAAAAACAGCTCTCCCGCCCGCAAAAAAGGTCTCCGGCGCAGCCAGAACAACAGCAGCAATCCGACAAGGTTCCACAACGACTCGTACAAAAACGTAGGATGATAAAACGTGCCCTCGATGTTCATCTGATTGACTATAAAATCAGGCAGGTGCAGCGTGTTTCTGAGGAACGACTCCGCAACGGGTCCGCCATGCGCTTCCTGGTTCATAAAGTTGCCCCAGCGGCCGATCATTTGCCCGACAATTAATCCCGGTGCGCAAATATCGACGATTCTCCAAAACGAATACCCTTTAGCCCGAGTATAAAAGTAACCGCCTATGATAGCGCCAATCAAAGCGCCGTAAATAGCGATGCCGCCGTGCCAGATCATAAAAATTTCGGCCAGATTGTTTTTGTAGTCATCCCACTGAAACGCCACATAGTAGATTCTCGCGCCCACAATAGCGGAAGGAACGCCGATCAATAATAAATCCATGAAAAAATCCTGCGGAATGCGGAATCGTTTTCCTTCCCTAATAGCCAGCAACAGTCCTACCAAAGCAGCGGTTCCCAGTATGATCCCGTACCAATGCACCTTCAAGGGACCTATTGCAAATGCGATTGGATCCAACATCGCTCTCTCGTTGCCTCCTTTTTTTGTAAGCACTCCCTACAGCCGCGCATTCGCGAATCAATCAAAATCTTCAAAATCCTCCGACAGCGACTCCGTCAGCTTGTTCGTAAATTGCAGCGCGGCATTGTAACCCATCCGCTTAAGTCGATAGTTCATCGCCGCCACCTCGACGATAACCGCCAAGTTCCGGCCCGGACGCACGGGAATCGTAACGAGCGGCAGGTCGGTTTCAATAATCCGCGTCAGTTCCTCGTCCAGTCCCAGACGGTCGTATTGTTTGTCTTGCTGCCAATTTTCCAGCTTGACGACGAGCGATATTTTCTTGATATTGCGGATCGCTCCGGCCCCGAACAGCGTCATCACATTAATGATGCCCACGCCGCGGATTTCGAGCAAATGGCGAATCAGCTCAGGCGCGTTGCCGGTTAGAACGTGGTCGGCGGTTTGACGAATCTCTACGGCGTCATCGGCAATGAGCCTGTGGCCCCTTTTGACGAGTTCGAGCGCCGTCTCGCTTTTTCCGATCCCGCTGCTTCCCGTAATCAGCATGCCGATTCCATAGACGTCTACAAGTACGCCGTGGATGGTCGTGCTCGGAGCCAGCTTGTTTTCCAAAAATCCGGTCAACCGGCTGGAAAAAATCGTTGTCGACACCTGGGTTCTAACAACGGGAAGATCCCGTTTCGCCGCTTCCTCCAGAAGCTCGGACGGAACTTCGAGCCCTCTTGTTATCACTATGCACGGCGTCTCCTCGGGTGCGCAGAGCTGTTCGGACCTGTTGCGGCGGACGCCGGTAGTCAGCATTTCAAGAAACGTAATTTCCGTTTTGCCCAGCAATTGTATTCGTTCCCGCGGGTGATAATTGAAATACCCCGCCATCTCCAAACCGGGGCGATACAAATCGGCCGTAGTAATCGGCCTTTTCAGTCCGGATTCACCTGCAAGCACTTCCATATGAAATTGTTCGACCATGTCGGAAACTTTAACCTTTTTCGCCATCCACCTTGTCTCCTTCGAGTTATGCCTCGGCCAAATGAGCTTCGCCAGCACAAACTAAATGTTCCCAATAGTTTCATCGTAAAGGAATCCCTATCCGAAATCAACTAAAGTGTTGATTAAACGGCCCAAACATGAATAAAAAGACCAGCCGATAACGGCTGGCCTATCTTTTTACAACATTATTGATTAGTTAACCAAGATGGACTTAGTCGATTCTTTATCGAAGAAGTGCACTTTGTTCATGTCAAGAGCGAGCTTGGTGTTCATGCCTTCTTTGATACCTGCGCGGCCGTCTACACGAGCGATAACGGTGTTAACGCCGATGCCGTTCAGGTACAAGTACATTTCATGACCAAGGTTCTCTGTCAGTTCCACGTTGACATTCAATACGGAGTTAGGGGAAGCCTCCAGGAACACCGGCTCATCGTGAATGTCTTCAGGACGAACGCCCAGAATCACTTCTTTGCCTGAGAAACCTTTGTCGCGAAGCGTTTGAGCTTTGCCCGCAGGAACTTCTACGCTGATATTGTTTGATTTGAAGTACAGAGAGCTGCCTTCTTGAGTCAATGTGCCGTTCAGGAAGTTCATGGATGGGGATCCGATGAAGCCCGCAACGAACATGTTTACCGGATGGTTGTAAATTTCTTCAGGTGTAGCGGCTTGTTGAATAATGCCTTTATCCATAACGACGATACGATCGCCCATTGTCATCGCTTCTGTTTGGTCATGCGTTACGTAGATGGTTGTAACGCCGAGACGTTTAGTCAATTTTGTAATTTCAGCGCGCATTTGTACGCGGAGTTTCGCATCCAAGTTGGAAAGCGGTTCGTCCATCAGGAACACTTGCGGTTCGCGGACGATCGCGCGGCCCAAGGCGACACGCTGACGTTGTCCACCGGACAGAGCCTTCGGTTTGCGGTCGAGCAAATGTACGATATCAAGGATTTTCGCAGCTTCGCGAACGCGAGCGTCGATATCCGCTTTTTTGAATTTGCGAAGTTTCAAGCCGAATGCCATGTTTTGATACACGGTCATATGCGGATAAAGCGCGTAAGATTGGAACACCATCGCGATGTCGCGGTCTTTAGGAGCTACGTCATTCACCAGACGGTCGCCGATGTACAGTTCGCCTTCCGTAATTTCTTCCAAACCTGCGATCATACGAAGAGTTGTCGATTTTCCGCAACCGGAAGCGCCTACAAGTACAACGAACTCTTTATCTTCAACTTCGAGATGGAAATCTTTTACAGTGGACTCTTCTGCACCGGAATATCTTTTCACGATATGATTTAAACGTACGCCTGCCATGGTTTCATTCCCCCTACGGTTTATCGGACTTCATGTATTCATCTTAACGCACATGCCACGGACTGACTATGCACAACTCTTACAAAAAAATCACTTTCTTTTCGTTACTTTGTACAATAGCAAAGCCAGCCTGACCAACACAGCATGGTTGAACGTCCTCACATCGAGACCTGTCTCGTTTTTAAATTTATCGAGCCGGTAGAGCAGCGTGTTTCTATGAATGTACAGTTTCTTGGCGGTTTCGCTTACATTGCAGTCAAGTTCGAAAAACTGCTCCAGCGACATCACGGTCTCCGCATCCAAGACATGATCGGTGCCGCGGAGAACCTGCTCCAGAAACTCGGCCTTCTCCTCCTCCCGGATCAAATGAAGCAGCTTTTCCAGGCGCAGCTCCCACGGGAGATGGATGTTGCTGCCGACATGAAAGGAGCGCCCCAGCATGATCGTCTCGCGCAGTTGAAGTATTGTGCCGGGCAGCACTTTGGCGGGCTTCACCGGATAGTGGATGGCCAGATGGCACTCGCCGACCCATTCGTTCGCCAGCATTTCGTAAAGACCGGAGCCAATGGCGTCAAGAATTTGCTCCGCGCTTTCCTCTTCGTCTCCATCCCGGTCCTCCGCTCCGCTCGTCAGCAAGCTTTCCGAAGCGAGGATCAGCCACTCTTTTTCAAGCAGCGGGATCAGGGTGATCTCGGACTCGAAGAACGACTCAAGCAGCTTTTTCAGTTCCGTATAAGACACCCGCTGGTTCTGCGAATAGTCGCCGTATATGAGCAGCGGAATCCGGGTAGAGTACAGTGAGGACTGAGAGGCCAGCGCATCGGGCAGCTCGGCGTGAGCGGCGCCGCGCTCTATTTGATGCATCAGCCACTCCCTGATCTGGTAGGCTTTGCGCTCATCTTCGGAAACGTAGGCATTTTTTTGCTTTTTCTCTTGCGATTGCTTCGATTCCATCATTAATTCGACAAGGCGGCGCTCCGAATCGGTCAGCGCAGCTCTGGAAGCTTGCAAAATTCGAATATCGCCCTGCTCCCTGCCAAGATAAAAAAGCACATCATGATCGCGAACAACGCTTCGGGCAAAATCGCGCCCCTCCTGCCGCTGTCTGTCCATCAACCGATTCCATTCCGCCTCGGGCAGCAAACCAATCTGCATAGGTGCATGTAAAACCGCTTCCAATTGTTCCTTCATGCGTTCCCAATCCATCTGTCCCTCTCCCTGCGATCAAAATCTCTCTATATTGAATTCATTGTAACATATGTTGGGAAAAGGATGCGAAAAGCCGCCTGCCTCGCTCATAAACTTCCCGTTTATGGAAACAATTAGAACATGGTTTGAACGAGAGGAGGGTTCCACATCCATTACGTCCCATATGGGAATACTACTGTTCCTTTGCATTTCCCGCAAGGCGCGAAACCCGATTGGATCAGCTATCAACGGCCTGCCTCAGCAGATTCAAAAGATAGCATCGCAGGCGCCCTTCAGCACCCCATCGCCGCGCCGCGGCTGCACGAAGCTGTCAAAGGCCGCCGCAACGCCGTCATTCTGATCAGCGACATATCGCGCCTATGTCCAAGCTATTTGTTTCTGCCGCAGCTGCTTGACGAGATAAATCAAGGCGGCATTCCCGACAAGCGGATACGCATTGTCGTTGCTCTCGGCATGCATCGCAAACAAACCGTGCAAGAGATGATCCGGTTGGTCGGAGAATCCGTCTATCGCCGCATCGAAGTAGTGAACCATTCGCCTCTGCCCGAGGACTGTATACGGCTCGGAGTCACCCGGATGGGTACGCCGGTGGAAATCAACAAGCATGTCGCCGAAGCCGATTTCCGCATCGTCACCGGCAATTTGGAGCCGCATGCTTTGGCGGGCGTTTCCGGAGGGGTCAAGGCGCTTTTCCCGGGCACCGCTTCAGCCGCTGCAATCGAGCATAACCACGGCTTGTCGCAGACGTATGCCTCCACGCCCGGAAATGCGGACAATCCTGTCCGCGCGGATATGGAAGAAATGCTGCAGTTCGTTCCGGTTCATTATCTGCTGAATGTCGTCGTAGACCATGAGCGCAATCTGCTCGGCGCGGTCGCCGGGGATGTCATTGCCGCCCATCGCGCGGGGCTGGACCTGATGCGGCAAGCTTTTCTCGTTGAGGTTCCCCATCTGTACGATGTGGTTATCGTTTCCCCCGGGGGTTATCCCAAAGACACGCAGCTGTATCAATCCGTAAAATCATTAAAAAACGCCTCCGAAATCACTCGGCCAGGGGGCCAAATCGTGCTCATCGCCCGCTGCGAGGAGCTGTTCGGCAACGGCATTTTCCAATTTTGGGTGGAAACGATCCAGGACCGCCGCATCATGGTGCAAAAGTTGAATGATAAATTTGTGCTCGGAGCCCATAAAATCGAACATATCGACCGGATTTTGAGCAAACATGAAGTTTTTATGTATTCGCAAATGCCCGATGCAACGACTGAACTGCTTGGCTTCCGGCCCGTTTCGGATCTCGATTCGACGCTTGCCCGCTTAACGGGGGCTCCCGATTTGAAAATTGCAGTCATTCCTTACGGAGGTATTACATTCCCGCAGGTGCGCTCGTAGCCGCGAGAATCATCATTTTTGGAGGGGTTTCATTATGGTATGGGATAAATGGGCCTTGGACCGGGTAATCATCCTTGTCATCGGCCTCGGTTATTTACTGCTGTGGATTCAAGTAACGATGCTGCATTACAGGCAAAATTTCCACAACAAAGCGATGTGGGAGCCCGTCCTGCTGGCGCCGATCATTTGTTTAGCTTCCGTCGTCTCAACGCTAGCGAACAGCAGCGGATGGTACGTGCTGAGTCAGATTTTGTTTTGGCTTGGCGCTATCTCCGGCTTGATCGGTTTTTATTTCCATTTCAGGGGAGTGGGCCTGAGAGTCGGCGGATACGCTCTGCGCAATTTCCTGACCGGTCCTCCGGTCGTCCTGCCTCTGCTCTTTTCCGCCTTAAGCATACTTGGCCTGATCGCCGTATATGGAGGGTAGACGCTGATGAACAACCATACGCATTATCCGTTCTACGATGTGATGTCGCAGCAGGATGAGTGGGATGCACATACGCAAACGATCGTTCAATCCAGACTTGTGCGCGAACATAGCTATCGGTTTCTAACGTTGACTGAAGCGGAGATGCTGCGGTCATGGTGCTCTCTGCTTGTGGATGACGACCGGGGCGAAATTATCGGGTATGTGCTCAGCCACATCGACGAAAGTCTCGCCGGCAGCAAAGGCGAAGGTCAGCGAAAAACCGGCGTGCCGCCCGCCCAGGTATTGATCCGTCAAGGGCTGAAAGCCATCGATGAGGCATCGGACATGGCGGACAGCAAGCCGTTCTTTCAACTGGAGGAAAACCGCCAAAGGCAAATCATGACAGACATCAGCGGCGGTCTCCTCGGTCATAGCAAGCTGTGGGAAGGAATATCCCAAAAACATTTGTTTCAAAAGCTCCTGACCCTGACCGTCGAAGCCTACTACTCGCATCCGCAAATCTGGTCCGAGATCGGCTATGGAGGCCCCGCTTACCCGCGCGGCTACGTCAGAACCCAGCTCGGGCATCTGGACCCGTGGGAGGCGGTTAAAAACCAATGAAATGGAGACACGAGCACGAAGAGGCGGATGTTGTCATTATCGGGGCCGGCGCAGCCGGAGGCGTACTAGCCAAGGAGCTCAGCGAAGCCGGAATGAGCGTCGTTATTCTGGAGGCGGGGCCGATGCGCGATCCGCAAAAAGATTTTGCCAGCGATGAACTCGCTATGAAATCGTTGGGTTGGCAGGACACCCGGCTTGTCGACGGCGCCGACCCGTTAACGATGGGCCATAACAATTCCGGTTGGGGCGTCGGAGGCGGCACTCAGCATTTTACCGGCGTCTTTTTGCGATTTCACGAATCCGATTTCAAAACGAAATCCATTGACGGAGTCGGTGAGGACTGGCCGATTCATTACAAAGACCTGGAGCCTTATTACAGCAAAATCGAAAAAGAAATCGCCGTTTCCGGCCCCCATTATTTCCCTTGGGGCAATTTCCATGGTCCCTATCCATATCCGGAGCGCGAACCTCTCAGCCCGAACGCCTACCTGTTCCAAAAAGGGTGTGAGGCGCTCGGCTACCAGTCCGTCGTCACGCCGCTGGCCATACTCTCCGCCCCGTTCGAAGGGCGTCCCCCGTGCATCAACCGCGGCTTCTGCAACCAGGGATGCATGCCGAACGCCAAGTTCAGCACGCTGATCGTTCATATTCCCAAAGCGATCAAAGCCGGAGCCGAGCTGCTGACCGATTGCATGGCGACGCACATCGAAACGAACGGGGACGGCAAAGTTTCTGCCGTTATTTTTGTTCGTAACGGCCATACTTACCGGCAGCGGGCTAAAATAGTCATCGTATCCGCTTATGTCGTCGAGACGCCGCGCCTGCTGCTTAATTCGGCTACGCCGCAGTACCCTGACGGTCTCGGCAACAGCAGCGGCTGGGTCGGCCGCGGATTTATGCCTCACAGCAGCCATGACGTATACGCCAAATTCGATCAGGAAATCCGGCTGTATAAAGGTACTCCCGTGCTGGCTTCCACCCAGGATTTCTATGAGACCGACAGAAGCAGAGGCTTTGCCCGCGGCTATACGATTCATGCTCACGGCGCCAGACCTGTCGGCATGGCAAATGGCATCAGTTCCGCACAAGGCGGCCCTGTTTGGGGCGAGAAATTGCGGCGGACGATGAACGATTACAACCAATACGGCCGTTTGACCATGGTTGGCGAGGTGCTCCCGCATTGGGACAACCATATCGCCTTATCGGACGAAAAAGACGCTCATGGCATGCCCCGGGCCAAAGTTACTTTCAGCTACGGAGACAACGATCTGAAGCTGATCGACCATGCGGTGGAAAGCATGAGCACAATCCTGAAGGCTGCCGGCGGCCAAATCGAATATGTTGTGCCGGACTCCGCGCATCTTATGGGCGGATGCCGAATGGGAAATAACCCCGCCACCTCCGTCGTCAATTCCTACGGCCAAAGCCACGATATTCCCAATCTGTTCATTTGCGACGCCAGCATATTCGTCACGTCAAGCGGTGGGAACCCGACGAATACCGTCATGGCGCTGGCAGCCAGAACAGCCGATTACATCATCGGGCTCGCCGGCTCCCAGGAGATTTGAACCTCTCGGACTGTTTGCACGCCTTCCTTCCTTCATCTACAATAAAAAATATACAGACTTGCTAAGGAGGAAGACAAGCGTATGGCCATTGCTGAGTTTACGGTTATTCCTATAGGCACGGCAACTACCAGCCTAAGCGGCTATGTTGCCGATCTTCATAAGGAGCTTGCCAAACAAAGCGGCATCAAGTTCGAAATGACCTCAATGGGAACCATTATAGAAGGACCGTTGGACCGGCTCTTCGAAGTAATCCGTACCATACACGAGATCCCTTTCCAAAACGGCGCACAGCGGGTATCCACCTCCATCAAAATCGACGACCGCCGCGACAAACACGCCTCTATGGAACAAAAAATGCAATCCGTCGCCGAGAAGTTGAAATAACAAACCTCATAGGAGAGGATTCAAAAACGAGCGATGGTTTGTTCACGCATCAGACGATCTGGCTGACACAATCATATGTTAGCCAGACTCCCCCTGCGCTGCCCAACGAGGGAAAGAGGCGACCAATCAGCCTGCCGAGAAAGTCGCGATACTTTGCTAGGGTTAGAGACTTGAAGAAGCGCTAATTTGGGGAAAGCCACTTTTTCACCATGCGCGCCTTTCCCGGCGTAGGTCTTGTGACTGCGCAGCTGGGCTGGAAGCAGCTTGGTGGGGAGAAAACCTGCAAAAGTGCAGGTTTTCCCTTCGAAATTGGATTGATTTGACGAAATACCTGCAAAAGTACAGGAAATTTCGCTGAAAGTGAATCTGTGTCCATGTGTTCGGTGAAAAACCTGCACTTTTGCAGGAATTCTTTGTGGCCAGTGATCAAAGGACGCAAATTCATGTATTTTTGCAGGTTTTCTTCGTTCTCAAGAAAAATGAACCTCAACCCCTATGCTCGGTGAAAAGCCTGCCACAATAGCAGGAATGTTGCGCTACCGGCATATCAAACGAGCTAAAAAGCTGCACGTTTAGGTTTTCATACGGAAAAGTCAGAGTCGGGTAGTTGTGCGGTCACTCTGACCTTTCCCTTGTCTCTTGTAATGACAAAAAGCACCCCCTTTACAGGCAGATGCTTTTTGTAATAAAAAAAGACCCCGAGGGTCAGCTTGATTGTTGAAAAGTGAGCCATGTAGGACTCGAACCTACGACACCCTGATTAAAAGTCAGGTGCTCTACCAACTGAGCTAATGGCTCTTATTAAGGTAATGGTGGAGGCTGATGGATTCGAACCACCGAACTCGTCAGAGAACAGATTTACAGTCTGCTGCGTTTGGCCACTTCGCTAAGCCTCCAGATTAGAGATACCTGCGCCGCATACCATTGCAGCGCAACCATCTCAAATGGCTCGGGACGGAATCGAACCGCCGACACGAGGATTTTCAGTCCTCTGCTCTACCGACTGAGCTACCGAGCCTTATGTATGCAACTATAGTTTGTCCCATTTGGGCAAAAAAAATAATAGGTGGCGGAGCCGACGGGATTCGAACCCGCGGTCTCCTGCGTGACAGGCAGGCATGTTAGGCCTCTACACCACGGCTCCGCATTAAGAAATAACTAAATCTCCGAAAATCAAATGGAAGCTCAGTCGTTGACTTTCACTCTTTGAAGTGAAATGGTGCCGTCGAGAGGACTTGAACCCCCAACCTACTGATTACAAGTCAGTTGCTCTACCAATTGAGCTACAACGGCATATAATGATGGTGGAGGCTGACGGGATCGAACCGCCGACCCTCTGCTTGTAAGGCAGATGCTCTCCCAGCTGAGCTAAGCCTCCTACTGGGTTGTGTATGGTAGCGGCGGAGGGGCTCGAACCCCCGACCTTACGGGTATGAACCGTACGCTCTAGCCAGCTGAGCTACGCCGCCATACAAGATATATATAGTTGGAACTGGCGGAGAGAGAGGGATTCGAACCCTCGCACCACTTACGCAGTCTAACCCCTTAGCAGAGGGTCCCCTTATAGCCACTTGGGTATCTCTCCAAGCTATATATCTCTAGGAATTTATCATTCCCTGAAAACTAGATACGAAACTTGCGTAAAGTGTGAGTTAAATTGTATAGGTTAAGCCCTCGACCGATTAGTATTCGTCAGCTCCACACGTTGCCGCGCTT